>JAHIVS010000234.1 GCA_018816605.1 Pseudomonadota bacterium | reverse complement strand
GATTCCCTATTCCTATGACCATTCCCTGGATGTGCCTGGGGTTTTTCCGGCCAAACGGCTGGATGCCGACCTCCAGCAGGTGGACCTGAGAAAGACCAATTCCTGGCGGCTGCGGCTGGGGGATATCCAGACATCTGAAATGCTGGAGATCCAGCTGGTCAATGCTGTGGCCCCCTTTGTCCTGTGCAACCGGCTGGCGGACCTGATGAAGCAGGAGTATACCGGTCAAAAACACATGGTCAATGTGTCTGCCATGGAAGGCAAGTTCCTGCGGTTTAAAAAAGGCAGCCGCCATCCCCATACCAATATGGCCAAGGCCGCACTGAACATGCTGACCCATACGGCTGCTTCGGATTTGGCCAAATACGGGATATTTATGAATGCCGTGGACACGGGCTGGGTTACGGATGAAGATCCGGCGATTCTGGCCAGGCTCAAACAGGACCGTCACGATTTTCAGCCGCCCCTGGATATTGTGGACGGGGCCGCACGCGTCTGCGACCCGTTTTTCCACGGCATCCTGACCGGAAAACACTGGTGCGGAAAATTTTTAAAGGATTACTTCCCCATTGACTGGTAGGCGCCTGCCCACAAGAAACTTGGTCCGGAAAGACAGCAATGGGGGCGTTAATACACCTTCCTCTGGGAAAATCCCTTGCCCAGAACATTAAAGGTGTTTTCCGTGATCACAAAGGCATCGGGATCAATGTTGAAGACAAGCTCTTCCATGCGTTTGATCTGGAAGGTGTTGACAATGGTCAGGATGATATCCTTGTTTTCGCCGGTATAGGCACCCTCCCCCTTTAAAAAGGTGGCACCCCGTTTGAGTTTGTTGATGATTTCATCGGCAATCAGCCTGGGCTTTCCGGAAATAATAATGATCATTTTCCGTTGGTTGAACAGGGTCATGCAGGATTCCATCACCTGGGAGGCAATATAGCTTGTGGCCATGGAATAAATGATCAGGTCTGTTTTCAGGGTTCCGAAGCTGAAAGCAAAGAGCACAAAATTGAACATAAAATTATAGGTCCCGATGCGGATCCCGAATTTCTGGTTGAGCAGGATGGAGATGATGTCATTACCGCCCGAAGACCCAAGGGATCGAAACACAATACCGGCCCCGGTTCCCACGAAGATGCCCCCGGCAAGGGTTGCAAGCCAGGGATCGGCTATCTCGAACTTTAAATTGACAAGGTCAATGATAAGGGTCAGGGTAATCATCCCGTAGAGGCTGTAGTACATAAATCGCTTGCTGATGAATTTCCAGCCAATGATGAAGACGGGGATATTCAGGATCAGATACCACAAGCCCGGTGTGAGTGCCCCTGTGGAGTAGAGCAACAGAATGCCAAGGCCCGAGAATCCGCCCGTGATCATGCCGTGGGGAATGATAATGGCTTTGAGTCCCACCGCAAGAATAAGGTTGCCCAGGGTGATCAGGAACAGGTTCCATGGGATGGAATAGGTTATGTTTTGAAATTTCATTGGTTTACCTCAAATTAAAAAAAGACATCTCTAATAGTATAAAGCGGCTGGGAAAACAAGCTGTTTTCGCCAGGTTATGAAAAAAAATCAAGTTTTGTTTTGGTGCCCCCAGAAATTTGCGAGGCTTTCCTCTAATTCAAGGCCGGTGCGGATGGTTTCATAGGGATGCCATTCGTCCGGGAAAAGATCCTGATAGGTCTTTCTTGTAAACCGTTCATCAATGAGGACCACCACCCCCTTGTCGGTTTCCGTTCGGATAAGCCTTCCTGTGGCCTGCATAACCCGGTTGAACCCGGGCATCTGGTAGGCGATGAAAAATCCGTCCTCATTGCCCGCGTCGTAATAGGCCTGTATCCGGTCCTGTTCCGGACAGATCTGGGGCAGGCCCACACCGACCACTATCACCCCGATGAGCCGGTTTCCTGCAAGATCGATCCCTTCGCCGAAGATGCCTCCCATCACCGCAAATCCGGTCACCTGGCTGTCCTGTGTAAACTGGTCCAGGAAGGCCACCCGTTCCGCTTCGGCCATCTGGGGCGCCTGGACCCGGATATTTTTCACCAGTCCCTCTTGTTCAACGATATCTGCCACATGGCGCATATAGGCATGGGAGGGGAAAAAAACCATATAATTACCCTGCCGGCTGTTTGTGGTCAGGGCAATAATTTGGGCCACCTCCTTAAAAGAGTGTTGTCTTGCCCTGTAGGTTGTCCGGATGCCCCCTGCAATCAGGAGCTTGACGTTTTCCCTTGGAAAAGGGGAGGGCAGCACAATGGAATAGGGGATGATTTTTTCAGATTCGGCCATGTCGGCTTTTGAATCAAACCCATTGATCGCCTCTTTTGTGCCAAAGAGGATGGCCTGGTAATAGGCTGTGGGGAAAAAAGTGGCGGAAAACAGGATGGCGGAATGGCCCCTTTGAATGAGCCGGGAAAAGATCGGGGAGGGGTCCATGCAAAACAATTGGGTCCGGATATCATGGTCGCCCAGCCCCTGGATGAAAAACCGGTAATGATCACCGAAAAACCGGGCAATGGTCAAAAAAGCGGTGGCCGTGAAATAAAATTCAAGCAGGTCTCTCCGTATGGGGGATTCCGGATGGTTGTCCAGCCAAAGGTCTGCTTTGGCAGCAAATTGCTCGATTTCCGTGATAAAGGATTTTGGCAGGTCTGTCAATTCCCTGAAGATTGACCCCTGGCCTGAATCAAAAGCTGGTTCCGCCTTTTTTCCCCCCGGTTCCCGTGGTTTGAGCCGGACAAGTTCCCTGTGCACGGCAACCAGAGAAAGGCCAATCTCCGGGGCAATATCCCGGACAAGTTGCCGGGCCTTAAGAATATCGGATTTCAAGAGATCTGCAGAATACATGGCGCGTAGACGGTCGGGCAGGTTATGGGCCTCGTCGATGAGAAAGGTCAGCCTGTGGGTATTCTGGTCAAAATACCGCTTCAGATACACCCGGGGGTCAAAGGCATAGTTGAGGTCGCAGACAATGACATCGCAGACAAGGGAAATGTCCAGGGAAAGCTCAAAAGGACAGATCTGATAGGTCTTTCCCATGGTTTGGATCAATTCCTGGTCAAATAATTCATGTTTCACAACTTCGGCCATGGCCTGGTCCAGTTTGGTATAATAAGCCTGGGCATAGGGGCAGATGTCCATGTCGCAATGCTTGTCCGGCATAAAACAGATTTTCTGTTTGGCCGTGAGGATCACGGACCTGAGCCTGGCTCCGGTTTTACCCAGGTCCCTGAGGGCTTTGGCGGCCACTGTCCGACCCAGGGTTTTGGCCGTGAGATAAAATATTTTGTCAATCTGGCCCAGACCCAGGGATTTGATGGCAGGAAAGAGGGCGGCAATGGTTTTGCCCGTACCGGTTGGTGCCCGTGCAAAAAGGATTTTTTTGTTTTTGATGATTTTATAGACAGCTTCGGCAAGGGTTCGCTGGCCGTCCCTGAAGTCTGCATAGGGAAAACAAAGATGCTCAATGGACTGATTCCGGATACGTTTCCAGGCAGCCAGGTTCTCAAGCTGTGCCATGTACGCGGCAATGGTTTGGTCAAAGAAAAGTTTCAGATCAATGCCTGTATATGTTTTTGTCCGTTCTCCTGTTTCTTTAGACAAGGGGTGGACATAGGTGAGCCGAAGGTCTATGGTTTCAAGGCCTTTTTCTTTTACAACCATATACCCATAGCATTTGAGCTGGGCCTTGTGGGAAGGAATCGGGTTTTGGCACAGAAAATCAGGATCCTGCCGGCAGGTCTTTATTTCTTCCACCAGCACCCGGTCTTCGGACACCATCATGCCGTCGATTCTCCCGAAAATATCCAGGACAAAATGATCATGGTCCACCCGGGTTGAAACAGGGACTTCCTTTGCATAGCCCTCGGGCCGCATGGCCTGGATCCTTGTGTGCTCTTGGATACCGACAACGCCCCTTGTGCGGCTGATAAAGGCATTGGACAGGTCCTTTTTTGCTCCTGTGGCAGCCACCAGGTCCCTGACAGAAACCCGGATGGTTTCCTTTTCAATCACACGTCACGCCTTTTATCAAAGTTCTTGTCTTTTTCCATACCAGATCATATAACAGGACAGGGAGAATTATCAAGTGGCGGCTTCCAATCCCGGGATCAAGCAGAAACCCTTTGATTTGGGAAAGATATTTATTTTACAGGGATTTTCATGGGCCCTTGACTCTTATATAACCCTCATTATATTCAGCAAAAATGGTGGAATGAGATTTTTTTAAATCTGTTTTTCAATCAAACTTATTGTTCAGGAGTCTTTTATGACGCTGTCTTGTATGAGTTGTGCCCAGGCCGGAACTTCCTGTTGTAAAAATTACCAGGTTAATTTGACCACAGGAGATATGCACCGCATATCTGAATTTCTCGGGCATCAGGATTTTTCAACCATCGAATCCCCGATTCTTGAGGATATTGAGCCAAAATATGATCCTGACTGGCTGCCCTTGATCGTAAGACCGGACGGCAAGGTCCGTGTACTAAAGAAAACCCGGGAAAGAAATTGCACTATGCTGACCCCAACAGGGTGCCAGCTGCCCTATGACTGCCGTCCCCTGATCTGCCGGCTTTATCCCTATACCTATACTGAAAAGGGGATTGTCGGAATTGATTCAGCCTGTCCCATCTCAAGGGAAAAACACTGCCAGTCTGTGCTTGACAGGCTGGACATGCCTTTGGATAAGGCAGAAAAATGTCTGGCCCGGATCTATGCTGAATTCAAAGCAGAGACTTTTGAACAATAAGGATATCGTCAATTTCAAAAGGTCTTAACTTTTGTCCGCTCTTTGATGGGAAGCGGATCAGCCCGGAGTGCCCGTCAGGGCTTAATCCGGATCAGTCGCACTGAATCCAGACGCAGCTCTGCCCGGGACAGGTGGTCGAGCAGTTCTTTTATGTTTTCTTGGGCTGCACTGATTTCACTTGCATGAATGTTCGGGTTTATTTTCTGCAATGCAATTAATCTTTTTGTCTCTTTGCCAATGGTGGTCAAAATCTGTTCCCTGGCAGCAGCCATGATCCGGTCGGCCTTTTTTCGGGCCAGGGATTTGCTCCGGGCGAGCAGATCGGGAATCAGCTGGGTCTTGATCTGCTCAAACTCCATGAACCAGCCCGGAACATCGGGTTCAAGGCGGGTAAAAAAGTCAGGGAAAGGCGCCTGTTCGCTAAGGTCTGCCCCTGTCGGGCTGACAAGTATCCCAATGGGTTCCCAGGGAAGGAACCGCTCCATGTTCAAAGGGGCAGGGGCGGTACATTCCAGAACAAATACAGACTCAAGAAAGAGCCCGGGCAAAGCCTCTCCCTTTATGCAGGCGGTGGATGCGATACCTTCCCCCCTGGTAATGAAAAAATCAAGCACCTGGTTCACAAACGGGTGGTCCCAGTTAAAAAAACCGATATCTTCCCTGGAAATGGCCGTCTGCCGGTCAAAGGTGACGACCTCTCCATGCCGGGGCAGGGCGGGAAATGCTTCGTCCACGGGCCGGTCCATTGCAAGGCGGATGATTTTTCCCCCCTGCATATCAGCGCTTTTGTCCATGTCAATGCCGTAATAGTCCAGCAGCCGTTCAAGCAATCGTTCAAGACAGGGGTCCTGGTCCATGTGTTGAATAGCATTGATTAATGCCTGTGCCGGTTCAGGCTTAAATGAATTGAGTTCCAGCAGAATGTTTTTGCCCAGGTCCAGTTCTTTTTGGGTTTTGGCGGTGTAAAGGGCCGCCTTTTCCAGCAAAGGGTCCAGCACGTTTAGGGGAATTTTTCCCAGAGCCCTTGTCTCCCGGAGCAAATGGTCCAGCTTGTCTTCAAATTGCCTGCATATTGTGTGGGCGCCGGTGATGTTTTTTTCGAATAAATTCAATCCTTTCATATACCAGTGGGCCAGGACTTCCCCAACCGAGTTTATGATAAAGGGCACATGGATGCAGATCTGATTTTTCTGGCCGATGCGGTCCAACCGGCCGATGCGCTGTTCCAGAAGTTCCGGGTTCTTGGGCAGGTCAAACAAAAAAAGATGGTGGACAAATTGAAAATTTCTGCCTTCGCTGCCGATCTCAGAGCAGATCAGAAGCCTTGCCCCGTCCTGTCTGGAAAACCAGGCCGCACTCCGGTCCCGCTGGAGCAGGGTCATGGTTTCATCAAATTTGGCCACATCAATGGCCACATGTGCGCCCAATGCCGTTTCAACGGCTTCCACCTTGGCTTTGGAGCTGCAGATCACCAGGATTTTTTCGGGCTTGATGCGTTTGGCCAGGCCTGCCAGGCAGGCAATTCTGGGATCTTCTGCCAAGCCCTTCACGGGCAGACAATCCGGGTTTTCATATTCCCGGTTGACCCATGAAATTATTTCGGAATCGCCCTTGAGGGGTATGAGGCAGGGTTTTCTTTTGGGAAAGCCCTTGATAACAGAGCGCTTGTTCCTGAAAATGACCCGGCCGGGTCCGTAGGTATCCAATAGGGGGCCGCAATCTTTTCCGGCCTTGAT
>JAHIVS010000233.1 GCA_018816605.1 Pseudomonadota bacterium | reverse complement strand
CCATGAACAATATTGTAAGGGTCACCATTGAAGCGTTGGCCGCCATTTTGGGCGGTGCCCAGAGCCTGTCCTGCAGTGCCATGGATGAAGTACTGTCCCTGCCGTCACAGGAGGCAGCCCACCTGGCCCTGATGACCCAGCATATCCTGGCCAATGAAACCGGGATTGCTGATGTGGTGGATCCCCTGGGGGGGTCCTATTATATCGAATCTTTAACCAGCGAGCTGGAAAATCAGGCATTGGTTTTAATGGATGAGATCGCAGAACAGGGCGGCGCACAAAAAGCCATTGCAGGCGGGTTTTACCAGCGCCTGATCCAGAAGTCCGCAGGTCTTTACCAGCAGCAGATTGAAAACAAAGAGCGCATCGTAGTGGGGTTAAACAAATTTCAGGACGCGGATGAATCCGTGCGGATGGATTGCTTTAAAGTGGATGAAGCATTCCAGGAAAAGGTGATCAAAGATCTTAACCAGATGAAAAAAAGCCGTGACAATGACCAGGTAAAATCATGCCTGGATGCATTGGAAAATGCGGTTTTAAACGGAGACAATACAGTTCCCGCATTAATAGCGTGTGCCAGGGCGTATGCGACCATTGGAGAAATGTGCCAGGTGATCGGCCGCCACTATGGATATCACACAGGGGGAGGATTCTAAAATGGAAGAAAACAAAAAAAAAATTCCCAGGGTTCTGCTTGCAAAAATCGGCCTGGACGGACACAGCAGGGGAGCCTATGTCGTGGCAGACGGCTTGAAAAGAGCCGGTATTGAAGTGATTTATACAGGGCTTCGTCAAATGTCCTCCATGGTTGTAAAGGCAGCCATAGAAGAGGATGTAGACTTTATCGGTGTCTCCTCCATGGCAGGTGCCCACCTGTCCATTACCCAGAAACTTCTGGCAGAGCTCAAACGATTTGATGCTGAAGATATCCCGGTCATCATGGGCGGTATCATCCCGTTTTCAGATTACAAAACATTGGAAGAGATGGGCATTAAAAAAATCTATGCCCCTGGAACAGAAGTCAAAGAGATCGCCCGGTACATCTTCAGCACCATGGAGGCATCATGTGGAAGCCCAAAATAGCCCGCAGTCTTGCAGGTGATACACAAGACACCCTTTTCTTAAGCGGTTCACGGTGCAGTACCTGTAACCGGACCTTTTTCCCAAGCCGGAAAAACTGCCCCCAGTGCCTGACACAGGACACGGTTTCAGACATTTGCCTGAGCCGCACCGGCACCCTGCACTCCTATGTGGTCTGCACCATGGCCCCGCCCGGTTACACCGTTCCCCATGCCCAGGGATATATTGATCTTGAAAATGGCGGGGGCAGGATTTTTGCCCTTCTGGTGGATTACGGTGAAGAAGCAGATCTTGAAGTGGGGCTTGCCATGGAGCTTGTAACACAGCCCTGCGGAGAGGATGCAGATGGAAACCAGATTATTGAATATAGATTCAGACCGTCCCGCAGTAAAAACGGAGGCAAAGAAAAATGAGAGATACCTATATCCTGGGCATCAGCATGAACCGGTTTGGCAAGTATCCTGACAAGACCCTGGCCGAGCTTGCCTATGATCCCATCTGGGATGCCATCAACGATTCCAACATTGATCCCCACAGCATTGACATTTCCTTTGTGGGCAATGCCTATGGGGGACTCATCACGGGCCAGGAATCAGTCCGGGGCCAGACCATCCTCAGGGAGGCAGGCCTTTTTATGAACCCCATTATCAATGTTGAGAATGCCTGTGCATCCGGCTCCACTGCCTTTTACCTGGCCCATCGGGCCGTGGCCTCGGGACAGGCCGAAGTGGCCCTTGCCGTGGGCGCGGAAAAACTGTTCTGCGGTGACACCGCCCGAAGCCTGCAGGCCCTGTCCACCTCCTCAGATCTGGAAATTGAAGGAAAAATGGGGATTGTATTTGCAGGCATCTATGCCATGCGGCTTCAGACCCATGCCCGAAAATATGGGATCACCCGAAGCCAGATGGCAAAAGTGGCAGTTAAAAACCATGATCATGGCGCTTTGAATCCCCTTGCCCAGCACCGCAAACGATTCACAGAAGAAGAAGTACTGGCCTCAAGGGTGGTTGTTGATCCCATCACGCTTTTGATGACCTGTCCCCTGGGGGACGGGGCTGCCGCCTG
>JAHIVS010000232.1 GCA_018816605.1 Pseudomonadota bacterium | reverse complement strand
TGGCGGCCACAGCGGAAATGATTTTTCCCATCCCCAGCTGGTTGGCCAGGTGCATCATCGGCCAGGAGCGACACAGTCTCAGGAAGATTTCCCCCCCAGCGCCTGCTTCCAGATTTTTGAGGGGAAACCCTTGTTTTCGTTCCAGGGCCTGTTCATTTGTAAAGCAAATCATTTTCATCAGGTGTTCGTGTAAATCCCTGCGCTGGCACCGGATGATATCCACAGCCCGGACCAGCTTTGCCACCTGCTCCAGGGCGGTTTTTCGGGTGACCAGCACAAGGGAGACCCCGGGAAACAAGGACAGGCTTCCGTGGATCTGATCAACGGCAGTTTGTGCCAGGAAGCTTTTATTGAAGCGGGTTCGGTTTGTATGGCGTTCCCAGATAAAACGTTGAAGTGTGTCTTCCCCTTGGTTCGTATGGGATAAGCAGATTTGGGCCACAAGGTTGGGCCGGTTTTCATCGGGCAGATACGTGATCCTGCCCGAGAGGCCATACCTGGATGCGGCCAGCACGCTGTTTTCAACAGCCGCTCCGCAGGCAATGTGGGAGGCAATCTGGTTCAGGTTGAAAAAGGAAGTATCTGCCAGGGGATCAAGAAAAATTTTCAGATACGGGGCGCAATATTGAAAAGTCCAGGGCTGGCAATTGTCCCCCGACGGTGCCCGGCACCCTGCCGAAATGATATAGCCGATGATATCATCGGCAATTGCGCCGCTGGAGGCAATGCCGTTGCCCGGAACAACTTTGGGCGGCAGGACACCTGTTTGCCGGCGCTGTTTTAATCGGTTTTTTACCAGTTTGTATTTGATTCTCTGAAAGGGATTGCGGTTGCCTTTGAAAAGATATCCCTGGTGAAATTTGCGGGTAAACAAATCATACTGAAAATAATAGGGGGCGGATTTTATTCCCTTTTTATTTAATAAAATTCGGATGGATTCAACCGTGACCACCGCGCTGCAGATCTGGCAACCCGCTCCTGAAGAGGGCCCTTTTTGATTTTCCAGGCTTATGGCAGCCGGATCAACATAGGATGCCTGGGTCGCTTTGGGGGCCAGGCCGATGAAGAACCGGATCAATTTTTCTTCCAGACTCAGCCCATCGGTAATATCAAAATATTGATCAAAGGTCATTTTCCCATCGGGCATAAAAATCAGCAGGGCTGAACTGAATCCCAGGGGGGCCGCTGTAATGACGGGTATTTTTTTCTCACAGGCCCGCTTAAATATCATTCGGCGGATATCAAAATTAAAAAAGTCCATTCCGTCTGCCACCAGGTCCACATCGGTTAAAAATGGGTCTATGTTCTGTGGGGAAATGCCCCCGGCAAAGCAGTTGATATCCAGAAACGGATTGATATCCATGGCCTCTTTATACATGACCTCAATTTTTTTTTGTTCAAACGAACTGGTCTTAGCGCCATACTGGCGGTTGAGATTCACCGGTTCGAAACAATCAAAATCGGCAATATTGAAGCTGCCGACGCCTGCCCGTGCAAGGGTGATCAGATGCTGTCCACCGACGCCGCCCAATCCCGGGATGGCAATCCTTGATGCCATGAGTTTCTCCTGGTCGGCCAGGGAAACGATTCCGATATTTCGTGACAATGCGGCTTCAAGGTAATGAAGTTTTCCCTGGAACCCCAAAGCTTTCAGGCGATGAACAGGATCAGGCAGTCTTTTTTGCAGAGGTGTTTCAGGTGAATGTCCGGACGTTTTCCGGAAGCGGTCCGCATTCAGGTGTTTCAGAATATCATTGACGGAAACATGGATCGGGATCATGTGGACATTCAGTTCTTTATCCCAAAACAGGGGGCCTATTTTTCTGACCCCAAAGCACTCGCGGAGCAGATCAAAAATCGGTGGGTGCACCACGGCCAGAACATGTTCAAATCCGTTTTTCTGCATCTCAAAAACAGCATAACGGGCCAGGTCTTTGATCAATCCTTTTTTATGTCTGTGGCGACTGGCACAGCACAGCCAGCTGAAACATGCCCAGCCTCCGGTCAGCTGGTTTTTGATGTCGCTAAAATCCCAGTGCCGGTCGGCGGGCAGTCCCATGGGGTTGTCCAGGGTTACGCGGAGGGCGGCAATGATCTGGTCGCCGGCCATGGCCCCGATATTGAGTGTTTCTTCAATGCTGTCATAGGGGTCTGTAATCTGGCCAGAGGAAAGTGCAAACCGGTTTTCCTCATCAACAAAAACCTGTTTGCGAAATTGATAGAGTGCGATTTTCTCCTGGGTGGTTTTCAATAGTTTGTACTGGATTTCCATTTGTGTCCTCCTTGGGGGTGTGGGTTTGAGATTGGCGTGATTGCCGGGTATTTATAGAAAACGGAACAGAACATATGCGTTTCGCATATGGATACTTCACTATAGAGGAGGGGGGATGAAAGCGGGGAGAAATTGTCATAAAATTTTAATTGTAAAAAGCAGTTGACTTGATTCCGGATATTAATTATCATTCATTAAGTTAGCACTATTAACTTTAACCCGATCAAAGGAAAAAAGGGACCATGATACTCAATCGGATATTGGAAACACTGCAAAAAGGAGACGTCAAACAAATCGCCCAATTGATCGGACAGGCGTTTGACGAAGGCTTGACACCGGAAGAAGTGCTCAACCGGGGATTGATTGCCGGTATGGATGTGGTGGGGCAGAAATTCCAGGCAGGCCAGATCTACATTCCCCACATGCTGCTGGCGGCAAGGGCCATGCATGCCGCACTGGATATTTTAAAACCATTGCTGGCGGGAAGCGGCACTGCCAGGGCCGGCCGGGTGGTGCTGGGCACCGTCCGGGGTGATCACCACGATATTGGAAAAAACCTGGTATCCACAATGCTGGAGGGTAAGGGGTTTGAAGTGATTGATGTGGGGA
>JAHIVS010000231.1 GCA_018816605.1 Pseudomonadota bacterium | reverse complement strand
GGACCTGCCCTTTCTGGGCGTTCATTTAACCCCCATGATCGACGGATGCGTCACCGTGGGCCCCAACGCGGTCATGGGCTTTAAACGGGAAGGATATGGAAAACTCAATGTGGATCTGGTTGATACCGGCCAGATGCTGGCCTTCCCCGGCTTCTGGAAGGTTATCGGGCGGCACCTTAGGTCCGGGATAAACGAATGGATTGATGCTTCCTATAAACCCGGATACCTGAGACGCATTCAAAAATACTGCCCCGGCCTGACCCTTGGGGATATGAATGCTTATCCCGCGGGTATCCGTGCCCAGGCCGTGGGAAAAGACGGCAGCCTGGTCCATGATTTTTTATTTTCCGAAACCCCAAGGTCCCTCCATGTCTGCAATGCCCCCTCCCCTGCAGCCACTTCCGCCATTCCCATCGGGGAGCACCTTTGCGACAGGGCCCAGGCCAAATTTAACCTGTGATCCAAACCTGGGCGTTCTTTTGATGATATTTCATATTGACGAATACGCATATGTGGATATCTTATCTAAAGACTTGTTTGGGAACCACCAACGATTGCCCGTCCACATTTTTCAGATGAAAGGAAACCACCGATGGCCTATAAATTCAAGACCCTGGCCCTTCATGCCGGCATAGTCCCCGACGAAACAGGATCAAGGGGCGTACCCCTTCACAGGACCGCTTCCTACCTGTTCAAGAACACGGAGCATGCCGCCAATCTGTTTGCCTTAAAGGAGCTGGGCAATATTTATACACGGATTCAGAATCCCACCCAGGATGTGCTGGAACAACGGGTGGCGGCACTGGAAAATGGCGCCGCGGCCCTGGCCCTTGCATCGGGAACGGCTGCCATTTTCTACACCATCATCAATATCTGCAGCAATGGGGACGAAGTCGTGTCAACGGCCAATCTCTATGGCGGAACCTTTACCATGTTCCACAACATGCTCCCGGAAATGGGCATAAAGGTGACGTTTGTCCACCCGGACAAGGGTGAGGATGTTGAAAAGGCCATCACAGCAAAGACCCGGCTTTTGTTCACGGAAACCATCGGCAACCCCTCCCTGGATGTGGCCAACCTGAAAGAATTGTCTGCCATTGCCAAAAAACACCACCTGCCCCTGGCGGTGGATTCCACCTTTACCACGCCCTATCTGCTCAGACCCCTTGACCATGGGGCAGACATTGTTATCCACTCTTTGACCAAATGGATGGGGGGGCACGGCACCGCCATCGGCGGCATGGTTGTGGACAGCGGCAAATTTGACTGGACCGACGAACGGTTCAGGCTCTACAATGAGCCCGATCCCTCCTACCATGACCTCCGGTATGCCCATGACCTGGGAGATCTGTCCGCCCTTGCGTTTATCCTGCGGATGCGGGTGGGACCCTTGCGAAACCTGGGGGCCTGTATCAGCCCGGACAATGCCTGGATCTTTCTCCAGGGAATTGAGACCCTTGCCCTGCGAATGAAGGCCCATTGCGAAAACGCCATGAAAGTGGCCCAATTTTTACTGGCCCACCCCAAGGTGGCCTGGGTGCGGTATCCGGGTCTTGAATCCGACCCCTCCCACGGGGTGGCAACCCAATTGTTTGAAAACGGGTATGGCGGCATGGTGGTCTTTGGCGCCAGGGACGGCCGGAAAGGCGGGGAACGCTTTATCAACCGCCTGGGTCTTATTTCACACCTGGCCAATGTGGGGGATGCCAAAAGCCTTGCCATTCACCCGGCCTCCACCACCCACTCCCAGCTTTCCGATGATGAGCTGGTGGAAGCCGGCGTAACAGGCGACATGGTCAGACTCTCCGTCGGGATTGAAGACATCAGCGATATCCTGGAAGATATCGACCAGGCCCTTGGCAGTCAGGACCCGCTTGGCAAACCCTAGGCCATTGAATTGATCTGAATCAATTCAATGGACCACAACATGGTATATGCTTAAAACAGATCGCAACATTAACCTTTGGGGAGATACTCGCATGACAGAAAAAACAGAATTGATCAAAAACATACCCTTTGCCCAGGCAATCCATATCAACGATTTGGTGGATTATGAAGAAGGGCGCGTGGTCAGCCGGACCCTTTCCAGCAAATCCCATGTCAATATCACCCTTTTTGCCTTTGACAAGGGAGAAGAGATTTCCGCCCACACCTCGCCGGGAGATGCCATGGTACAGATCCTGGACGGACAGGCACGGATTACCATTGACAAGGAAACCCTGGATGCAGCTGCCGGCCAGGTGGTGGTCATGCCGGCCAATGTGCCCCATTCGGTCTTTGCCGCCAGCCGGTTTAAAATGCTGCTCACCGTGGTCAAGCAGCCGGTGGTGATCAAGGGATTTTAAAAAAAAATTATTCTGCGTATAATTTTTTCCACCGGTATCTGAAGGTGTGGTGGTTCATGTTTAATAGTTTTGCAGCCTGGCTCTCATTGCCCTTGGACCGTTCCATGGCCTGGGACATGTACTCCCGTTCAATGCCGGACAGAAGATCGGTCAAATGTACCCCTTCTTCCGGCAGCGCCAGTGCCTTGGGATCGGCGGGTTTTTGAACCGGAAGGTGAACCGGGTCGCTCCCTCCATTGGAAAGCAATCCCATTTCCGCCACGCCCACAAGCTGGTTTCTGGCCACCAGCACACTTCTTTCAATAATATTCTTCAATTCCCGGACATTGCCGGTAAACGCATGGGCTTCCAGAAGGGCCTGGGCTTCGGGGGATATGCCTTTTACGCTTTTGCCAAATTTTTTATTAAATTCATGGAGAAAATGCTTGGCAAGGGGAAGAATATCTTCAGGCCTTTCATTTAAGGAGGGTATTTTTGCCTTTACCACACAAAGCCTGAAATACAGATCTTTCCTGAATTTTTCTTCTTTCACCAGCAGATCCAGGTCCTTATTGGTGGCCGATACCACCCGGGTCTGCACCCGATAAATTTGGGTTCCCCCCACCTTGTAGAATTCACCGTTTTCAAGGAAGCGCAGCAGCTTTGCCTGGCCGGCCGGGCTTAAGTCCGCCACCTCATCTAAAAACAGGGTTCCCTGATCCGCCTCTTCAATCAGTCCTTTTTTCCCCTGACGTTTGGCACCGGAAAAAGCATAGGGCTCGTACCCGAACAACTCGGACTCGATCAGATCTTCAGGGAATGCCGAACAATTGACGGCCACAAAAGGTCCCTGGAAAACAGGACTTCTGGCATGGATGGCCTTGGCAATCAATTCTTTTCCCGTGCCCGTTTCCCCCAGAATCATGATGGGCGTGTCCCGGCTTTTGGACACCAGATTGATAAAATCCATAATATTTTCGATATTCTTGCTTTCCCCGATAAAACAGGGTTCATTTTCCTGGAGAAACTTTTCCTGGAGGACCTGGACTTCCTTCATAAGGGCGATGGAGGATATGGCCTTTTTGATGGTCATCTCCAGAATATCCGGATTAATGGGCTTGAGGATGAAATCAAAGGCCCCCATCTTCATGGAAGAAATGACCATGGTGATATCCTCATAGGCCGTTATCATGATCACAGGGCTATTGACAGCCTTGGCCTTGAAAATCTCAAGGGCCTCTATGCCGCTCATCTTCGGCAGCCCGATATCCATGAGCACCACATCGGGAAGGGTCTTCTCCAGGGAGTCCACAAAGGATTCTGCGTCCCCATACAGGACAATGGTGTACTCATCACTCAAAACCATGTCCAGAGAATCCCGAATGGTCTCTTCATCATCTACAATGGCAATGGTATATCGAATCATCCTTTCTGCCTTTTATTTTCCTTTTTTATTGTTTAAGGGCAGTTCAATGATAAAGCGGGCCCCCTTGTTTTTGGATGAACTGAATTTCAAGGCGCCGCCGTGGTCCAGAATGATTCTATGGCAGATGCTCAGTCCGATGCCCGAGCTATTGGTTTTGGTGGTATAGAAAGGATCAAAAATTTTGGATTGATGGGAAAAGGGTATCCCGGGCCCTGTATCGGATACGCAGATAACGATGGTCTCCCCTTTTTTTTGGGTGGACAATTCAATCACCTTGTCACCGGTGAAATCATTCATGGCCTCGGCAGCATTGGTAACCAGATTTAAGATTACCTGCTCGATGAGGTGGGGTTCTGCAAAGCATTCCGGGATAGAAGGGTCCAGCTGTTTAACCAGGCGAATCCCTTTTTTCCGAAGGGTCACGGCGGTCAGTTTGGTAACTTCATCGATATAATGGTTCAGATCGGTCATGACAAACTGGGGCTGTCCCGGTTTCGAAAAATCCATAACCCGCTGGATAATGGACTCGATCTTATGGGAAGCAAGTTCGATCTTGTCGATGATGGAAAGGACCTTGGTGATGTCCCCATATTGGTTGTATATCTTTTTCAAGGCCTTTAGGTAGATATAAACACCCGACAGAGGATTTCGAATTTCATGGGCAATACCGGCTGTCACCCTTCCAAGGGAGGTCATCTTGTCCTGGATCCTTAAAAAGCTCTGGACCTCCATTGAGTCCGTGACATCCATGATATTGGTCAATACGGACGAAACACCCAGATAATCAATCTTGGTGGCTGAAATAAGGGCCCATCGAATCTTGTCTTCCTCCTGGTTATTCTCCGACGGATAATATCTGAAATCCGCCTCAATCCGCGTGATCTGGTCGGTCAAAAGCGCCCGGTATTTTTCTTTTATCCGGTCCCGGTCTCCTGAAAAAACATTTAAGAATCCGGGCGGTTCGAACACATGGTTCATGAGATGATGGATTTTTCTAAGCCCCGGATTTTTGTATACAATGGAATGGTCCTGGATGATGGAAATATAATTCAATGAGTTTTCAATCAGGGTTTTAAACCGGGCCCTGCTTCTCTGGGTAGCCCGCTCCGCCTTTTGCCGTTTCTTTTTCAGATCCAGCCGGTAAAGCCCCACGGCAATATCATCGGCCAGTTCTTTGATGATGGTTTTTTCAGCTGCATCCATTGCCAGGTTTCGGGGGGTGGACAACACCATGAACCCGTAGTTGACCTTCTCATAGGCCAGCTGAACGGCAAGTGCTCCCCGGTCGGCATAATTTTGTGCCAGGACACAGTCCGTGCACTCCTTGATGGGGTCATGGACGGAGAACACCTGGTCTGAGGCCATGGTCTCCTGGATACACCGGGTAAACTCTTGTTTTTCCAGGCGCTGTTTCATTACCCCAAACTTTGAATTAAAACCCGAATCAGCCACCAGCTCTACCTTTTTATCCCCATCCAGCAGGCCGATCCAGGCATTGTAATATCCGCGCCTGTCCACCAGGATATCGCAGATACCCTTGATCAGGCGTTCCCTGTCGTTTTCACTGACCAAAAGGCGCCCCACATCCCGAAATGCATTCAAAATAAGGTTCAGCCGTTCAATTTTTTCTATTTGAATATTTGTTCCCACCCTAAATCCCGTTTATTATAAAAAAAATATTTTGTATCTGAATATGTTTTTTTCCTCCCAATAACAAGGAAAAAAAACAAGGGTGAAAGCCCGCTCCTTCCGGAACCGGCTTATTCTTAAAAAAAATTGCAGGTGGATAAGGCTAAATTTTATAGATGGTCTTTGGCAGACAAATGGTAAACCGGGTTCCCTGGTCCACCACCGAATCCACATGGATGGTTCCGTGGTGGGATTCCACAATACTTTTTACAATGGAAAGTCCAAGCCCTGTTCCGTTTATATACCGTGTTTTTTCATTTTTGACCCGATAAAACCGCTCAAAAATGTTTTCAAGCAAATCGGCCGGAATTCCAAAGCCGGTGTCTGCCACATGGATCATGGTGCAATCATTTGTTTCATCCGCCCACACCTCAATTTTTCCTCCAACCGGAGTATAGCGGATGGCATTGGAAATCAGGTTGGACAAAACTTCCTCCATATTCATCCGGTTTCCCATGATGAAATGATCTTTTTCCGCAGGTCTGCGGATGAGATGTATGGATTTTTCATCGGCCTTGCCCCTGTAAAGGCTGACATGATCCTTGATCAATATTTCCAGATTCAGCTGTTCCCGTTCCTGGTTGATAAGGCCGGATTCGATCTTGGCCAGATCTAAAAGCTCGGAAGCAAGTTCGGTCAAGGATTTGATTTTCGCAGAACTTCTGGTCAGAATCTCCCGCTGTTTCTGGCTAACCTCCCCCGCCAGGCCGTCCAGAACCACATTCAGCTGCATGAGGACAGAGTTTAAAGGACTTTTTATTTCATGGGCCACCATGGAAACAAAGTCCGACTTGAGCTGATCCTCTTTTTTCAAGGCCGTGATATCATGAAAAACCGTCACCGTCCCCAGATTCCGGTTTAACCGATCTCTGAAAGGAATACACCGGACACCGATGATCAGATCATCGGTCCCTTTTTCCGTGGGGATACAAATTTCTTCCGTAATCTCAGAAAACATCTCCTTGGGCAGGGCTATGGCCTTGTCAATCATACCAAGGACCGTGGGTTCATCAATGACATCGGACACCGGACGTCCAATGACCGATCGCTTATGGCAGCCCAGCATCTTTAAACAAGCCGGATTGGCAAGGGCCACCCGTTTCTGGTGGTCTGTGGTTAATACCCCGTCCCTCAGGGTGTTGATCATCACCCGCATGCGCGATTTTTCAGTGGTAATATCCTGGAGTGTCCGGATAAACTCAATGGCCTTGGCGATCACCTTCCTGAGCTCCTGGGGATCAAAGGGCTTGGATAAAAAGTCAAAGGCGCCTTTTTTCATGGTTTCAATGGAATGCTCCAGGGTGGCGTAGCCGGTGATGATGATAATCACGGTATCCGGATGCCGGGATTTGAGATCCGAAAGCACATCCAGACCGGACATGCCGGGCATCATCAGGTCCAGCAGCACGATATCATAGTGCCGTTCCTCTATCATTTTCAGACCCTGGATCCCGTTTCCTGCCACGTCCACTTCACAGCCCTCTTCGGTCAGCAACCGCTGGCAGGCCTTTTGTATGCGTTCTTCATCATCCACCACCAGGACCCGGGGCTGAAAAAAAACATCTTTCACAATCTGCCGCAAGGGCGCTTGCGCAGAAAGCGTCTCCGATATCATTGGTTTATTTTTTGCTTCCACTGTTTATCCATTCATCTGTGTTATCTTCAGACAATTTGCATTCAATTATATTATTTTCCCCCAGGCGGGGTGCACAGGGCCGGCCTGTCATCCTGGGGAACATACATGGGAAATTCTATAATAAAGGTGGTTCCCTTGGCCCCGGTTTTTTTCACGCTGATCTTGGCACCGTGCTCCTCTATGATACCGTATACAATGCTCAACCCGAGCCCTGTACTTTTCCCCACTTCTTTTGTGGTAAAAAACGGATCAAAAATTTTTGACAGATTCTCCCGGGGAATGCCTTCGCCTGTGTCTGTTATTTCCAGAAAAACCTGTTTATGAAGATTGTCCTTATAGGTATTCAGGGTGATCTTACCGCTGCCCTTCATGGCATCGGCCGCATTGATGACAAGGTTGATGATCACCTGGTTCAGCTTATTGGTATCGGCATTGATCAGCATCATCCCATCTGCCAGGTACCGGAGAATCTTGATGTTTCGAAATTTTTTCTGATCCCGGACCAGCTTGAGGCTTTGTTTTACAATTTCATTGATCTGGACGATATTTTTCTTGGAATCCGCACTCCGGCTGTAGACCAGAAGGCTTTTTACAATGTTCTTGCACCGGTTGGCGTCTTCGACGATATAACGCAAATCCTCCCTTGCCCCTTCATCCAGGTCCTTGCGTTCCAGCAGGAGGCTGGCGTAGAACAATACCCCTGTAAGGGGGTTGTTGATTTCGTGGGCGACCCCTGCCGCCAGCTGGCCCAGGGAGGCCATTTTTTCCGATTGTGCCAGCTGTTTCTGGGTAAACTTAAGCTCTTTTTCAACCTTGATCCTATCCTTAAGATCATTGTAGATGGCCATGGTAGCGGATTCTTCACCCGTGTCATCATAGATAATGGCCGCAGACATTTCCACTTCGATCTCTTCTCCCCTGGCATTGACAATGGTGGTCCGGGGAATGATCAGTTTTCCTTTTCCGCCGATTTTTTCATCCCGGAGCATCCGCATGATTTCCTTGGCTTTGCCCGGCGGATAGAGCTGGGCGGTATGCTTGATTTTGCCCTCTCCTCCGTTATAATCGCCGAACAATTCCTTTGCCACGGAATTCATCAATTCAATATTGCCCTGGCGATCGGCGGCCACAATGGCAGAGGCAGAAGAATAGATCACCCGGCTGATGAATTCCTTGACGCCGATGAGCTGGTTCTCAAGGGATTTGGTCCGTGTAATGTCCCGGATACTTGAAATAACAAAGGCCACCTCTCCATCATCATCAAAGATGGGGGAAAAAACCCGCTCCTCCCATTTGTACTGGTGCTTGATGGTATAGGAATGGACCTCTTTGTTTTTAAGCACCACCGATATGGGGCAGTCTTCGGAGTTACAGGGGGTGTCCTTGTACAAGAAGGTGTGAAAGCATTTTTTTCCCAGAAGTTCTTCCCCGGAAAGCTTGTAGGTGTCATAAAATTTTTTATTGGCACCCACTATCTTCTTATCCGGCGAAATCACCACACTGGGATAGGACAAGGAATCAAAAATACGGGTCCGCCAGAAAAGTTCTTCCGGGGTAAAGCCATCATCACGCTTCATGGGGTCTCAAATCCCTGAGCCAATGCCGGCAGGGCATGCTTCCCAAATGAGGCAGGCAAAACCATACAAATACTTGCACCGGTGCATCCGGCCAGAAGAACCGGTACGGATGCTGCGGTTAAACACCCCATGGCTGTATTGAAGATGCCAAACCTGTCACCAAAATGGGGACCGTGGAACCCGATGAGATCAACCGGTGAAAACCGGCTGTCGCCGGCGCACCCTTCTGCCTTTACCTGGGAAAAAAACGACTTCCGATCCCGGGGTGTCAGTGGATCTGTCAGACAAAATAGCCGGCCTGAATTTTTGGCCGTGGCCATGGCGCAGGTAAAATAAAATTTTTTCCCCCCTGCTGCAAGCAGTTGAAGGGATTTGCCCAAGACCGCAAGCCGGGCCGGTTGATGGGGGTCACAGGGGATCTCAAGCATTTCAAGGCCGGATTCCATTTGAAACCCATAGGTTTTTATTTTTTCCTCAACATAGGTGGCCCGGGTCTCCGGATACCTTTTTTTGACAAAGGCGGCCGTCTCATCGCTAAAATTCTGCTGGAACGGGGTATGGGTGCAGGGCAATTCAAATGCCTGCTCCAGAACCGCCAGAACCTCTTTTTGATCGGCTTTGATGACAAAGGATATCATGGCATTGGAAGATACCATCTGCCGGAAAACCAGCTTTTTTTCTCCAAAGAGCCCAATTAAAAATCCCAGGGTATTCAGGCTGGAATGGTGGGGATAGACAGAGACCGTACAAACATCAAGGATCCTGGTCGCGTCCCTATCCGGGTCTTCGGGTGGCCCTTGGGATTTTGGATCATGGCAGCAGAATACACACGTAGTGAAGCCATCGGTCCGAAGTCCCAGGCAGGAAATGTTCGTCCGCTCCCGGGCGAGCATCTGATACAATGGAATTGAAGGACTTGCATCCCGTGTATCCGTCAGTTGAAAGGCCTGGACCAGGCCGGAACTCAGGCGGATACCATTAATTTTAATTTGTGATACGCTCATGGAAAATGAAAAAAAACACTCCTCGCATCGAATGGACAAAATACGGGGAGAAGCATTTTCAGCGCTTCTCCCCCCATTTGTATCCCACCCGGATCAGCAGGACAAATTAAAACAGGATCTTAACTGCAATGGTCGGCCACGATCTCCATCAGTTCATCCAGATCAATGGGCTTGGGTACATAATCGTCGGCAAGGGTGGTTTTCCCGTCATGGTGGGTATAACTGGTTGTTTTGACCGAGTCTGCCACGGCTGTTAATAGGACGACTGCAATGTCTTTAAGCTCTGCGCTGTTTTTAATCTCTTCACAGACTTCCCAGCCGTTTTTCCGGGGCATCATGACATCCAGGATCACAACAGCGGGTTTTTCCTGTTTGATTTTCTCCATGGCTTCCACGCCGTCATAGGCTTTTTCAACCCGATATGACTTTGCTTCAAGTTTCATGGATACAGCTTCCACCAGATCCGGATCATCATCAACGACTAAAATGAGTTTTTTTTGGCTCATGTTAAGGTCTCCTTTTGTTTTGTCCTAACGGGACAGAAAATTATCCTAAATTTAATAAACTTAAATTTTGATACCCGGTTTGTTACACCTGGGGCCGTGGGTACATTCCTGCTTTTTCAACAATTTCAGCCACCCGCTCTTCCCATTCAATGGCCATAATATGAAACCCATGAACACCCTTTCTTTCCTTAAGTCTTTCCATGGATTCCACAGCAATTTTGATACCTTCTTCAGGCTGCTGTTCTTTGCTAACCCCAGCCATCCGTTTGATGACCTCGTCGGGTACATCCATGCCCGGAACCCTGTTTTTCATATACCGGGCCATGCCCACCGATTTCATGGGGGTAATACCGGCAAGGATATGGACCTGTTTGTCCAGTCCCCGTTCTTCCACGCCATCCATCCAAGCTTCAAATTTATCAAGATTAAAAATACACTGAGTCTGGACAAAGTCAACACCTGCTTTTACTTTTTTGGCCAAACGCATGACCCGAAGTTCAAAGGGATCGGCAAACGGGTTGGCAGCGGCCCCTATGAACATTTTTGGATTTCCCTTCATTTCCGCCCCGCCCTGGAACTTTCCTTCATCCCGCATTTTTTTCACGCACTGGATCAGCTGGACCGAGTCAATGTCGTAGACGCCCTTGGCCATGGGATGGTCTCCAAATTTGGGGTGGTCCCCGGAAAGACAGAGCATGGTGTCAATGCCAAAGGCTGCAGCCCCAATCACTTCACTCTGCATGGCCAGACGGTTTCGATCCCGGGTCACCATCTGAATAATGGGGTCCAGGCCCATCTGTTTGATGATAACGCCGGCAGCCATGGACGACATCCTGACCATGGCGGTCTGGTTGTCCGTAACATTGATACCGTCCACATGGTCTTTGATCATACTTGCTTTGGTTCTCACACTTTCAACATCAACGCCCCTTGGGGGTCCTACCTCGGAGGTAACTGCCATTGCCCCGGATGCCAATACGCGTTCCAGTCTGCTTGTCGTCTTCATAGTGCCAAATCCTCTCTGATAATTTTTCTGGGTCCGGCACCGCCGGCAGGTCTCCAGTCTTTTGCGTCATTCAATTCTTCATACCGTTCCTGAATGCCCAAGGCTTTGAGCCGTTCCCAGATCAATCTCCAGGCACAATCGGTTTCCGGGCCGATTTCGCACTGGCCATTGGAAGTACCGCCGCAGGGTCCATTCAAGAGACTTTTGGAACATCTGGAAACAGGGCAGATGCCGGCGGTAATTCCCAGCATGCAGTCACCGCATCCCTGACATCTTTCCGCCCAAACCCCCTGGCTTAGGGAGGCGCCCATAAATTTGGTATTCACCGCCGGATAAACATGGGCCTCCTTGAACCGGGTGGCAATGGACTGAACCCCGCATCCGCAGGCCATGGACAGAACTGCATCTGCGCCGTCAATATAGGCGGTCAGCTCTTCAACATATTCCGGGTCGCATTGTCTTTCCAGGGTAATCTCTTTTATATCAATGGTTTTTCCCTGTTTGAGGCTGTTCAGGTGAAGGGCAGAGGCCAGAAGACCCACCTCTTTTCTGCCGCCGGCAGCACAGACAGTGACACATTCGTTACACCCGACCAGAAGAATTTTGCTATAAGGCGCCAGATACCGGATAATTTCCTGCATTGGTTTTTGTTCTGCTGTTATCATTTTTTCTCTCCAAAAATTTTATGTTTAACCCATGGTCTGCGGTTGAATTTCTGCCTGCCTGACAGGATTCGGGCCCAGGGTTTTTATTTGTTCTGTAAATTCAAGGGCCGTCTTGGCAAACCGTTCGCCCATTCCGGCGGACATATTGATCATGGCCACCCTTTCAGGTTCCCATCCCAGATCCCCAAGAATTTTTTTCACCCGGTCAACCCGCTGCTTTGCCCGGGTATTGCCGGTTTTAAAATGACAGTCCCCCTCCAGGCAGCCTGCCACATAAACGCCGTCCGCCCCTCGTTCAAGGGCTTTCATTATATGAATCGCATCCACCTTACCCGTACAGGGCACCCGGATGATTTTTACATTGGACGGATAGGATATCCGTTTGCTTCCGGCCATGTCCGCAGCTGTGTATGCACAATAGTGGCAACAGAATGCAACAATTTCCGGTTCAAAGTTTTCCATTAGTTCACCCTCTCAAATAAGCCATCTAATTTTGCCAGGATCTGATCATCCTCATAGGCCAAAAGCTGAATGGCCTTTGCCGGACAGTCAGCTGCACATACGCCGCATCCCTGACATTTATCAGGATCTATCTGTGAATACCCGTCTGCATTGATAAAGGGAATGTCAAAGGGGCATGCCCGCACACAGACCAGGCAGGAGGCACATTTGTTTTTGTCCACCTTGGCAATGGCGGCCCCCAGGTTGATTTCCTTTTTAGACAAAAGGGTCTGGGCCCGGCCTGCCACAGCCAGAGCCTGGGTAACGCTTTCCCGAATGGTCTTGGGCGAATGGGTGGTGCCGGCAATAAAGATTCCCCTGACCGCCATATCAACGGGCCGCAATTTCACATGGTCCTCCAGAAAATAATGGTCCTGGGTTCTGGGCAGATGAAAAATCATGGCAAGGTCTTCAGTGGTTTCATCATCGGCAATAAGCCCGGTGCTCAAGGCCACACAATCTGCCTCTATATCAATCTTCTGACCCAAAATAAAGTCATGGACGCACACATAAAGCTTGCCGTCTTCCTGCCGGACAATGGGTTTTGTTTTCAATGAATACCGGATGAATTTAACCCCGATATTCCTGGCTTCCCGGTAATAATCTTCCTGGAACCCATAGGTGCGGATATCCCGGTACAGAACAAACACTTCTGCTCCAGGATTTATCTGCTTGATCCGCAGGGCATTTTTCATGGCCGCCTGGCAGCAGATGCGGGAGCAATTGGGATTGCTTTCCTCCCTGGAACCCACACACTGAATCATGACCACCTGTTCCATGGCAGCAATTTTTTCAACTTCGTCTTCCAGCAGGGAATCCAGTTCCAGCTGGGTGACCACCTTTTCAAACGTTCCCAGCCCGTATTCACTGGGCCGGTTGGCAAGGGCGCCTGTTGCCAGAACCGTTACCCCATGGTCGATCTGCATATAATTCATGCGCAACCCTGTATGAATACCGGTTTTAAACAACCCCGGCATCCCGCTGTGATCCACAATAATGGACCGGGTCATGACATGGATGTTTTCATGGGCGGTAACGCGTTCAACCAGGCCGGCCACAAAGGCCGTCACGTCCTCTCCTTCGATGGTTTTACGGATGGATCGGGCAAGGCCCCCAAGGGCGGGTGCCCGTTCAATCAGGTAGGTCCGGATGCCCTGGTCTGCCAGTTTCAGGGCAGCACTCATTCCGGTAATCCCGCCGCCGACCACCAGCGCATTCTGACTCATGGGCAGGGTATTGTCCATGAGGGGACGGCTTTTCCGGACACCGCTGATGCCGATCTGAAGCAGCTTATAGGCTTTTTCCTGGGCTTCTTGGGGGTGTCCCCTGTGGGCCCAGGTGTTCTGATCCCGCAGGTTGACAATTTCCACAAGATACCGGTTCAGTCCCACCCGTTTCAGAAGATCCTGGAATTTGCTTTCATGGGTTCTGGGGGAACATCCCCCAATGACCACCCGGTTGAGCTTGTGCTCGAGAATCATGGCTTCGATTTTGGCCATGGATTCGGCGGAACACCCGTGCCCGACCGCTTTGGCAACGGCCACATCCGGATTTGTCAGTGCATAATCAATAACCTTGCCCACATTCACCACGCCGCCGATATCAATTCCACAGTCGCAGACAAAAACCCCAATTTTTGGTGCTTGCCCCGATACATCCCGTTCCATTGGGAATAAATCTTCCATTTGCTCATGGGCCAGCATCACGGGCAGATCGGCTGAGGCCATGGATGCTGCCGCACTGGCCTGTACCATGGTTTCCGGAATATCCTTGGGGCTTTCATAAACACCGCAGACATAGACACCGGGCTTGGAGGTTTTCACCGAATTAAAATGATCGGTTTTGGCAAAATTGTGTTCGTTTAGATCAATTCCCAGTTTTTTTGCCAGGTCAATGGTGGTATCTCCAACCCTGAATCCGGTGGACAAAACCACCATATCAAACTCTTCGGTCTTCTGAACGGCTTCTTCTTCCAGGGCATAGGTAATGGAAAGATCTTTGGTGGCAGCATTTTCAACAATGGAATGGGGACGGGACCGGATCATTCTGACATTGTATTCGTCCTTGGCCCGGTTAAAATATCGCTCATAATCTTTTCCATAGGTCCGCATGTCCATGTAGAAAATAGTGGTCTCGATATCTTCTTGAAACCGCTCTTTCGTGACCATGGCCTCTTTCAGGGCATACATACAGCAGACACCGGAACAATAGGGCACATCTGCCTTGTTGATGCCCCTGGAGCCGACACATTGAATCCAGGCAACTTTTTTAGGCCGCTTCATGTCCGACACCCGGACAAGATTTCCCTGGAAGGGACCGGAAGCGGACATGATCCGTTCATACTCCAGACCGGTCACGACATTTTGACATTTTCCGCTGCCGTAATTGTCCAGAACAGACGGGTCAAAAAGCGCTGCTCCCACACTCAAAATTACAGACCCCACCTTGACCCGGGTCTGTCTGGCCTGGTCATGGGATAAAATCGCATCGGCCTTGCACACTTTTTGAATCTGGGTGATATCTTCCACCTTTTCCATGTCAATGGAAAAAGCATAGGGTGTTGCCTGGGGATACCGCATACAGGTTGGCGCCCTTGGATCAAGGCCCGGGGTAAACCGGACGGCTTTTGGAAATTTCTGGGCACAGTCTCCGCACCCCGTACATTTATCAATATCAATAAAACGGGGTTCTGTGACCAGGGTTGCCGTAAAATTTCCCGCTTCCCCTTCCAGTTTTTCAACCCGGGTCATGGGGCTTATTTCCAGATACCGCTCCCGGCCGCTGGCTGACAGAAAGGGAGAAATGGTGCACAAATCACAATTATTGGTGGGAAAGGTACGGTCCAGCTGGGTCATCAGACCGCCAATGCTATAGGATTGATCTATGAGCAGTACGTCGCGCCGGGATTCGGCCAGATCCAGAGCCGCCCGGATCCCGCCCACACCGCCGCCGATAACAAGCACACGATCTTGGCCTGACTGCTTATCGTCTTTTTTATTTATTTGCATGTGTAACCTATAATTTAATTATGGATATCCGTCATCTGTATGATGTCATACAAATACGAAACGGAAAGTTGGTTAATTGCGCTTCCTAAAGACCTGCATTGTCCAGAATGGCCGGCAACCGGTCTTCCCAGCCAAGGGCGGATATCTTTATTCCCTGGGATACTTTTTTGAGAGAACGAATCATCTCTCCTGCAATACTGATACATTCGTTTTCGCGGTCTTTTGCTTTTCGAATGCGGCGAATGGTGTCTTCGGAAAGCCGGGAATTGGGGTCATTGATGGAAATGTAGCGGGCCATGCCCACATTTTTCAGAAGAAAGACAGAGGCAATCACCGGAACCTTCAAAGCTTTAAAGGCCTCGATCATCTGTGTATAAAAGAGGGAATCAAATACCGGCGGCAGCAAAAGATACTGGGCACCGCCATCGATTTTTTTCTTTGCAGCTTCCACTTCCTGTTTAAGCTGGGCCGCATCGGCAATGGGGGCGATGGCGCATCCAACGGTAAACTCAGGGGCTCCCTTGAGCTCAAATCCGGCCATATCCGACCCGCGGGTCAGGGATCCGACCATCCGGAGCAGAGACATCTCGTCCAGATCATTCACGGGAAAGGCATCCTGATGGTCACCATTTGCCATATCTTCACCCTGGACCACCAAAAGGTTATGAATCCCCAGAACATGGGCAGCCAGAAGGTCACCCTGGAGCGCCATCCGGTTGCGATCCCGGCCATATATATGGATCAGGGGCTCAATGCCCTGCTGACGCATAAGCGCCCCGCCTGCCAGTGCACTCATGTGCATAACGCCATTGTCCATATCCGGAATGACGATTGCATCAATTCGCGACTTCAAATATCTTACATTGGTGATTAGATCAGATATATCAATCCCCTTGGGGGTATTCATCTCTGCGAGTACTGCAAATTCCCCTGAGGAAAGCTTGGCTTGAAAACTCATTCTTAAAATTCCCCTTATTGTTTTAGTGCTGTCCTGTTTAAAAAAGAACAGCCTGTTACAGCATCAACTGCACACTCATCCATAAACAAAACAAACAAAACGCGGTTTCCTTGTAGCAGATTTGATGCCAATTGTAAACTGAATACTTATTCATTGTAAAAACAAGTGTTTATTATAATTTCAGAAAGAATTAAAAGGGAAAACATCAAAAGAATTACAAAATTTTCAACTTATTTTTAGAATTTCTTCGAATAATTGAAAATTTTCTAAACTCTCCCGATCAACTCCCATTGAACGGGATTTATGAATCTTAATTCAGGCGATATTCGGCATTCAAACAATACGTCCCGGCATATCGGGTATTCACTCCCGGATCATCCTTTTTTTCAGTGGCGCTTATCCGAACTTTTTTCCTGGAAGCTGCTGGAGACGGCGAGATGGCAACGGTTTCCCCAAGCCTTGGCAATATCCTGCCAAGCCAGAGACTTGCCCCCAAAAAAACAACGGCTCCGGCTGTATTCAGCCAGGGCATGTAAAGGCTTTCGCTTCCGGCAACCAGCAGCCCCAGGACCCATAAAGACCCGGCGACCCCAATGACACCCCTCGTGTATATGTTTTCTTTGGTCAGTTGCATTTCATCCCCCTTATTGATTATAAAATTCATCTGTAGTTGAAAAAACTAAACATAACCGGCAAAAAAAACTATCGGTATTCCCGACAGCTCCAGATCACCCTTCCCAGTATCCTCACTTTTGACAAGAGATCCGCTTCCAGGTAGATGGGAGCAAAATCCTTGTTATCGCTGGAGAGAACCAGTTTGTCCGGATGTTTTTCCAGACGCTTGACCAGAATGGTATCCTCAACCCCCACGGCGTAGATAGCCCCTGCCATTATATCTTTCTGGGACTGGTCGATGAGAACGGTATCTCCCTCCCGTATCACAGGCTCCATACTGTTTCCAAAAACTTCCATGGCCACCATGCTGGCGGCAGACCCTTTTCTGGAAAGCCAGGACGACTGGAAAGACAGATATTGGGAGATTTCCTCACCGCACTCAAAGGAACCCGTACCTGCGGACAGACGTGCTGCCACCTTGGGTATTTGTTTAAAATCAATGTCTTTTACGGGGTCCGTGTTCAGAAAAATGGGTCCGGCACCTGTTTCCATCCACTCGGGATTGAACTTGAACCGTCTGTACAACTTGATAATCCATTTTTCCGGGATGCTGTTTTTATTCCTGGCGTGGGTAATGCCGGACCGGTTGATCCCCAGCTCCTTTGCAAGTTCTGCCTGGGAACTGATTCCGGTAGCGTCCGTAATCCTTTTGAGCAAGATGTCAATTTTGTTTTCCTGCATCTGTGTCACCCCTTGAACTTAAAGTTTAACAATGATGACTATACCTGGCACGTCTGTTTAAAAAATGCAACACTTTTTTAAACCTCCCGATCAAGCCATGATTCCCCGTGCATTCCCGCCAAGCGCTGCTAGTCTATCGTCCAGTTGCTTTATGGTTTTGGCAATGGTTTTACAACAAATATCCGGAAGCGCACCTCCCCATGCTTTTTCAGCCTCGGCAAACCCTTGAAGGACACCTTGTCTTCCTGCCCGTAACCGATCCATATCCTTTCCGGCCCCCTTTATGACAAAATCAATAATCCGCTGGGATGTCTTATCAATTCCAAAATACCCGTCATCCTGGATAAGCGAAGTGGCTTCATCGGAACTCAGTTGGGAAATCGGGGTGTCCTTATAAAACAATCCGGCTTTATCCTGGTCGCTTAACTGATTAAAATGGAGGATTGCGTTCTGGTCACTGAGCGTTTGTCTGGTTTCCCTTCCGGTGTGGAATCTGAACTCAAACGGTTCAGGGTTAGCAGAAGCTGCCCCATTGTTTTGTTTGTTCACAGCCCGACCGGCTGTCTGAAAAAACCGTTTCTGAATACCCGATAAAACCGATACCCTTGTTTGAATGGAAACCATGGTCTACCCCTCCTTTTCATAAAACCCGTATTTCCAATACCCATCGGTTTTTTTGATAAAAACTTAAACGTCAGGCCAAAGAACCGTAACCACCCCGCTAATGGGGTAAAGTCGTTTTATTTTCATCCAGGGCCTTCCGGATGGTGCTTGAAATTTCCTGTATGACAAAGGGTTTGAGTATCAAACCGGCAATACCGGTTTTCCGGGCCAGTTGATCATCAATGAGATCATTGTGACCTGTGCAGATTATAATTGGGAGTGCCTTCCGGATGGCTCTGATCTGCCTGGCCAGATCGCCACCCGTCATCTGGGGCATGACCATGTCGGTTATAACAAGATCAAAAGAATCCGGATCTGACCGGATTGTCTCCAGGGCCTCCAGCGGGTCGTTAAAGATTAAACTCTTGTATCCCAATTGCTGGAGGATTTTTTCAATTATCCTTGTTATGGCCGGGTCATCATCCACCAGAAGGATGGATTCGGTCCCGGATGCCAGCTGCTCGGATTCATGAACTTTGGGCAAAGGAGAAAGGCTTGTTGCGGGCAGAAAGATGGAAAATCGGCTTCCCTTTCCGGGTTCGCTGTCTACCTGAATACCGCCTTTATGGGCTTTCAGGATTCCCGCCACAACTGCCAGCCCCATGCCCGACCCTTTGCCAACGGGCTTGGTCGTAAAATAAGGATCAAAAATTCTGTCCATAATCTCCGGTGGAATGCCGGCCCCGGTGTCGGAAAAAATAATATTTACATGCGCTCCCGGTTCCATGCCAGGATAAATTTCCGCATCCTTTTTTGTGAATACACTTTTTTTCACAAGGAT
>JAHIVS010000230.1 GCA_018816605.1 Pseudomonadota bacterium | reverse complement strand
TTAACGCTCCAGAATATCCGGGTGTAACCTCCGCTATCCTGGGCGCATCTGGGGGCGATATTATTTTTTCTTTTTCATGGCCTCAAGAAAAAGGCCTTCCATGGTTCCCAGGGTCTCTTTTTTCTGGTCCCGGGCAAATTGCTTCCAATTGTCAGACTCTTTTTGATCCGGAGATCCCAGAGTGATCCGTCTCTTATCCTCGTCAACCTCCTGGACAAGCACCAAAGCCGAATCCCCGGGTTTCAATTTGTCATAGGCTCCTGGAGAAGCCGCGGTGCGAATATTTGACATGGGCAGTAATCCTGTGATGCCCGGTTCCAGGTTCATAAAAAAGCCAAAGCTTTCTTTTTTCTCAAGAACGGCGTTCACCAAAGCGCCGGGGGCATATTTGGTGCTGACCCCTGTCCAGGGATCACCCAGGGCATCCTTGATACTCAAAGATATCCGCTTGCTGTCCTGGTCAATGGCCTTGATCACCACCTGGATCTGTTCTCCCTCCCGGACCACATCTTCCGGCCGAAGGACCCTTTTGGTATGACTCATTTCACTGATATGCACCAGACCGTCCACACCCGGGGCAATTTCAACAAATGCACCAAAAGCAGCCAGACGAACCACTTTTCCCGTGACCTGGTCTCCCGGGTTAAAAGCACTTCCCATATGATCCCAGGGGTTGGCATCGGTCTGTTTGATGGAAAGGGAAATCTTGGGGGTATCCCCTTCTTTGGGCTCGATCTTAAGCAGCTTGACACGCACAAGGTCTCCGGACTGGACGACCTCTTCCGGTTTTTCCACCCGGGACCAGCTCAGCTCTGAAATATGGGCCATGCCCTCAACTCCGGGCGCAATTTCAATAAAGACACCAAAGGGCATGAGTTTGGTCACACACCCCTGGACGATATCCCCTTGGGAAACCTTTGCCAGGAATGCGGTTTGCTCCTCTCGGATCTGTTCATTGAGCAGATCCCTTCTGGAAACCACAATATTCTTGCCGCCTTCTTCAAACCGGGTAATCAGAAAATGATGGGTCTGGCCCAGATAGTCTTCGGGTGTTTCCACATACCGGACATCCATTTGACTGACCGGACAAAAGGCTCTTTTCCCCAGAATATCCACGGAAAATCCCCCTTTGATAACCCCGGTCACCTTTCCTTCTACCGGGGTGTGATCCCGAAAGGCATCTTCCAGCATGGTTGCTTTTCCGGCACCGGAAATGGCCCTGGACAGAATAACTTCACTTTCGGTCAGGGAGACCACATATAGTTTTATCCGGTCATTGACCTGGAAAACAAATTCTCCGTTCTCGTCCAGAAGCTCATTTTTTTCAACCACCCCGTCACTTTTGGTGCCGGTATCGATATAAACGCTGGACTTGCCGATGGAAATAATCTTCCCTTCGACCATGTCCCCTTGTTTGAGTTCCCGGCCGATCTTTGCCGCATATGAGTTAAAAAGTTCCTCAAAGCTTATATCCTCTGAGCCTTCTGGGTCATTGCCTTTAAATTTTTCCGTCATTCTCCGTCTCCCGGACCAAGTAGTATTATATTCTGACTGAGTACTATACTTTACCGGTTCCGGTGTAAAGCGAAAAAAAAGCCTAGGCAAAAAGCTTTTTGCAAATTTTCCCATAACATAGTAAGCTTGAAATCAGAAATCCTATACTGTTGACAAGACCTTTCGGATTTTATCAATGAGGTGTTTACTGCCAGGGAAGGACCAAAACCTTTTTTTTAAGGATTTGCAAATGGATGCTCCAAACCAACCGTCCGCAGACCAAAAACTTCAAGATAAGGCAGATATTCTTGAGAACAATCTGTTCAGCACGCTTTCAAAACAGAATGACCCCATCCGTATCTACTTTCAAATCAACCGGGAACAATTCCCAAACCCGGTCATTATCAAGGCCCTGTTGCAGCTATTCCCCAGGATCAACATCAAAGGCCCTAAAATCATCATTACCCTCAACCAATTGCTGAACCGGACCATTCCAAAGGACAGCCAGCTGAAAATAGAAAAACAACTTCTGGATATTTCCGGAACAGACAACCCGGAGCTGTCCCGGCTCAGTCTGACCCTTGAAATTCTTATGACCAGCAAGCTTCTCACGCTTTCAATCAAAGGAACCCCGGTGATCCCCAGCCGGAACGGGGCCATTGCCAAGGCTTTTTTTGACCATAAGTCCTGCCCGGGAGCCTTGTCAAAGAACGGAATAATGGACTTCCGGGAAATCAATAAATATCCCATTGCAAAGGCCGGGGACAACCTGTTTTTCATTATTCCCGAATCCCAGGGAAAACCCGGCATGGGGTATGACGGTCAGGTCATCCAGGTTCCCAATGCCCTTGCTCTGAAAATCGATCTGAACGGAGGCGTTGAGAAGGTTGACAGCCTGGATGCGGATGGAAACTATCTGGGTTATTTTCTTAAAGCCGTCAAAACAGGGGTGGTGATGCTGTCCCGGGACGGCAATAAAATAAGTGCTATCGGCATCAGCGACGAATTGGAGATCAAGCGCCTGGACTATTCCACGGGAAATATCGGAACCAGCTTTATCTGCCCCATTAGCATGAAAATTGACACCATCTGCAACGGATTCAAAATCAGGGCCAGGGGAATGGTGGAAGCCAATGTTCTGGAGGGCGGAGAGATTGAAACAGACAGCCAGGCGCACCTCCATACCGTTCAACCGGGCAGCCGGGTAACCGCCCGAAAAGATATTATCGTTCATTTTGCCCGGAATGCAGTTCTCACCTCGGAAACAGGAGGCATTACCCTCCTGGAAGAAGTGATGGACTCCACCCTTTGTTCAGCAGAAATCCGGTTTGAAAAGAATAAAGGGGTATTGACCAGCAACACCCTGGACGCTGAAACGCTCTTCTTGAAAAACATCTATTTTTGCGGGGAAAATACCATCCATTTCGGCCGCAGGCTCTTTTCCAGGAAACAAGCGCTCCTGAATGCCCTTCAAGCCCTGGAAACTGAAATGAGCCCCTTGGGTGAACAGGAAAAAGAGTCGATGGAAAAATTTCACCATGAACTCCAGCGGCTCACAAAAATCATTAAAAAAGACCCCCTGCTCCTGGATAACTTAAAAAATCTTATCCTTGCCACCCGGACCATGGATTTTGATACCCTTGACAAAGAAATGGAAACCATTGAAAAACGGATGAACACAAAAGAGGTGTCCCAGATTAAGAACCGGCTGGAGTCCCTCAGACAAATACCCGGGAAAAAAAAGGCCTTTGCTGAACAAAAACAGGAACTCAGTGAAACTATCAAGGAAACAGACCAAAAAATATCCGGAATGTCCCTGATGATTGAAGGGTATCTCAGGCGGGCGGGCACCCTCAAAATTCATACCGGAGGGGCAAAAAACCCCCCTTCCCAGGAACCGGATCTCTTTATCGAGTCGGAACAAAGCCAAGATACACCCATCAAACTGAGCATCACCTACAGCGGCTGGGAGGGGTTTAAAATCATCCGGAATTAGATATCCTGGGAAACTGAGATCTTTGCATTCAGCTTTGTCAGCAGTTTCATTGCCAGTTCCAGGGTTATCCCGGGAAGGGAGGAAAGCTCTTCCAAAGAGGCTTTCTTCATATTTTCAACCCCTTTGTATCGGGTAAGCAGCATTTTTTTCTTTTTTGGACCAAGGCCGGAAATATCATCCAGAATAGAACGGCTTCCCCGCTTTTCCCTTCGTTTCCGCTGGAAGGTGACAGCAAACCTGTGGGCTTCATCCCTTACCCGCTGCAAAAGGTACAACCCTTTCTGGGCTTGCCCTATCACCAGAGGATTTAGCCGGCCTGGCACATAAATTTTATCAACAAGTTCACCCTTTGCCTTGTCCGGTTTGGCAAGACCGGCCAGGGCAAAGGCCTGGTCAATTCCCAAATCCTTTAACGCGGCCTGGGCCATTCCCAACTGGCCCTTTCCCCCATCCACCACCAGAAGATCGGGCCAGGCGATCTCCTCCTGCGTTTTTGAAAACCTGCGTTCAAGGACCTTGTACATATAGGCATAGTCGTCCTGGACTTCCATATCCCGGAGGATAAATTTGCGATAGGCAGCGGTGTCCGGCCTGCCGTTCGTGAAGACCACCATGGAGGATACCGGATCCTGGCCGGATAAATTGGAGTTGTCAAAACATTCAATGCGCCGGGGCAGGTGCTTCAATCCCATGAGGGTTTTCAACAGGACCAGGGATGCCTGTTCCTCTTCTTCCTTGAGCAAAATCTTTTCAAGCTCACGGGAGGCATTCACAACAGCCATCTGCACCAGCCGTTTTTTCTCCCCCCGCTCCGGACAATAAACCTTCACGCGTCTCCCCAGGCTTTGGGTCAGCCGGTCTTCAAGTTCCGCCCTGTTCTCAATAATGTCACTGAGCAGAACACCCGCCGGTAAAAACCGGGTCTTTTCATAATATTGATCCACAAACGCAGAAAGGACTTCATCGGATTCCTTAAACCCCAGATCCAGCGGATAATGGGCCGTATCAATCAAAAGACCGGACCGGACCAGCATGACCGTCACCACGGCCTTTCCCATGCTCCATGCAAGGCCCATGACATCCCGGTCCTGCATATCCGGGCATACCACCACCTGTTTTTCCATTATATTTTCAATGGCAAAAACAGCATCCCTTGCCTGGGCAGCCTTCTCAAATTCCTGAGCCCCTGCATGGGCTTTCATTTCATCTTTGAGCCGCTTTACCACCTGCCCGGATTTTCCCCTTAAAAACAGGATGGCATCCTGTACCTGTTTCTTATACACGGATTCTGAAACCGCGTTGCAGCACAAGCCCAGGCACGCCTTTATCTGATAGTTGAGACAGGGGCGGGATCTGTTTTTAAACTGGGTGTTCTGGCATTTCCTGAGTTTAAAAATTTTCTGAATCTGCTTCAGGGTCCTGTTGACACTCAGGGAAGAAGAGTAGGGACCAAAATACAGGGCATGGTCATTTTTGATTTTCCTCACCCGCTGGATGGCCGGATAGGGCTCGTTCATGTCAATCCGCAGCAGAGGGTAGTTTTTTCCGTCTTTCAAGAGAATGTTATACTTGGGCGTATATTCCTTGATAAGATTTGATTCAAGGATAAAGGCCTCATGGTCCGATGCGGTGATGACCAGATCAAAATCCCTGATCATCTCAATAAGAACGGCTGTTTTCGTATTCGGGAGCTGTTTTGAGATAAAATAGGAGGATAGCCTTTTTTTAAGATCCTTGGCCTTTCCCACATAGATGATGTTTTTCCTGGCGTCTTTCATCAGATAGACACCCGGACGATGGGGAGACTGATTGTATTTTTCCTGGAGGGCCTGGTTCATGGGTTTTTCATTTGTCTGTATTTAATTGTTCAGTATCTTGCCAAGTTCCCTGATTTTATCCCGGAATTGGGCTGCGTGTTCAAATTCCAGGTTTTCAGCTGCCTTTTTCATTTTATATTCCAGGTCCTTGATAATATCCCCGAGATCCAGTTCTTCTTCCCCATAGGCCCTGAGCTCTTCATTGACAGCATCTGCTGTTTGCTGGCCCTGGCCTGCTGTCATGCCGTATTCAAAGGCGTTGATCGTTTTTTGGATGGTGGCCGGCACGATATGGTGTCGGGTGTTGTATTGCCGCTGAATCTCACGCCTGCGGTCGGTTTCGGACAAGGCTTTTTCCATGGAACCTGTCTTTTTTTCCGCATACAGGATCACCCGGCCAAACACATTCCGGGCAGCCCTGCCGAATATTTGAATAAAGGAACGATAGGATCTTAAAAAGCCTTCCTTATCGGCATCCAAAATGGCCACCAGCGAGACTTCGGGAATATCCAGCCCCTCCCTGAGCAGATTGATGCCGATGAGCACATCAAAAATCCCCCGGCGAAGGTCCTGGATGATATCGATTCGCTCCATGGTCCCGATATCCGAATGCAGGTACTTCACCTTAATACCCAGATCTGCATAATAATCGGTCAAGTCTTCTGCCATCCGCTTTGTCAGGGTGGTGACCAGCACCCGTTCATGGGCTTCCACCCGTTTGACGATCTCCCCATACAGGTCATCCACCTGGGTCCTGGCACTCCGGATCTCCACTTCCGGATCCAGAAGACCGGTGGGCCGGACAATCTGCTCTGCCACCCTTTGCCCTGCCCGTTCCATTTCATAATCTGCAGGTGTGGCAGACACATAGATGGTCTGGGGAACCAGGGCCTTGAACTCCTCAAATTGAAGGGGCCGGTTGTCAATGGCAGAAGGAAGCCTGAACCCGTGTTCCACAAGGGTCAGTTTCCTGGACCGGTCGGCCTTGTACATGGCCCCCAGCTGGGACACGGAAATATGGCTCTCATCAAAAAACAATAAAAACCCGTCCTGAATATAGTCCAACAGGGTCGGGGGCGGCTGGCCGGGGGCCCGGCCCGTAAGATGGCGGGAATAATTTTCAATCCCGTTGCAATACCCGATCTCATTGAGCATTTCAATGTCATACTGGGTTCTTTCTTCCAGGCGCTGGGCCTCCACCAGGCGGTTTTCCGCCCTTAAAAATTCCAGCCGCTCCTTGAGCTCAATGGCAATGCTTTCAACCGCTTTTTTCCGGGTCTGCTTTTTGGTCACATAATGGGAGGCAGGGTAGATCACCATCTGGTCATGGGATTTGAGGACATCTCCTTTGAGGGGGTCAATCTCTGAAATCTGTTCAATGGTGTCTCCGAAAAAATCAATGCGCACGGCCCGGTCTTCTTCATAGGCCGGAAAAATCTCCAGCCGGTCCCCCCTCACCCGGAAGACCCCCCTGTGAAAATCCGTATCGTTACGTGTATACTGAATCTCCACAAACCGGGCAATGACCTGTTCCCTTGAAATCTCCATTTCCTTTGCCAGGGGAACCCTCAGGTCCAGATAATCTTCCGGCGCCCCCAACCCATAGATACAGGAAACAGAAGCCACCACAATAACATCTTTTCTGGCCAGCACCGAGCGGGTTGCCGAATGGCGCATCTTATCGATGATCTCGTTAATGGAGGAATCCTTCTGGATATAGGTGTCGCTGGACGGGATATAGGCTTCCGGCTGGTAGTAGTCATAATAGCTGACAAAATATTCCACGCAATTGTCCGGGAACAGAAGTTTAAATTCATTGTACAGCTGGGCCGCCAGGGTCTTGTTGGGGGCAATGATCAGGCTGGGTTTTTCAACCTGACTGATAACATTGGCCATGGTAAAGGTTTTGCCCGACCCAGTCACGCCCAGAAGGACCTGGTGTTTTGCATTGTCCAGAACCCCCCTTGCCAGGTATTCAATGGCCGCCGGTTGATCCCCTGTGGGTGAAAACTCCGATACCAGATTAAATAGACCCATATGCTCTTTTATCCCCTGTTCTGATTTTTCATACGCCCTGGGTTTAAAATTAAGACGTTATTTCTTGTTATCAAGACGAATTTATGGGTAGACTATAGCATTCCCATAACAGATGACCAAGGAGATAAAAATGGAAAATGTAGCTGTCATCGGCGCAAGCCCTGACAAAGACCGATATGCCAACCAAGCCATGTGCCTCCTGTCCGCCCATGGACACACACCCGTACCGGTGGCGCCAAAGCATGAAACCATCGAAGGCAAACAGGTCTATGGCCGGCTTTCAGATGTGCCCGGCAAAATTGATACCGTGACCCTGTATGTGAGCCCGGCCCGCCAGCAGGACATCATAGAACAGATCCTCCAGACAGCTCCCCGGCGGGTGATTTTTAATCCAAACACGGAAAACCCGGCAGTCTATCCCCGATTAAAGGCGGCCGGTATTGAAGTAAAGGAAGCCTGTACCCTGGTACTCCTGAAAACAAACCAGTTTTAGCCAATGGAAAAGAATATTTCAATGAGGACCTCATTTTCCCTCTTTTCTCGGGGCAGTGAATATGATAATTGTCTAGGGTTGTATTTAAATAAAATCAGAAGAGGGGCAAATGGAAGAAGAGAACAAAAAAGGGCACTTCATAGAAGCCATCATCAAAGAAGACCTTCAAAACAATAAAAATAACGGACAGGTGGTAACCCGTTTCCCACCGGAACCCAATGGCTATCTTCACATCGGACATGCAAAGTCCATTTGCCTTAATTTCAATATGGCCAAACACTTCAACGGCACCTGCAATTTAAGATTTGATGATTCCAATCCAGCCAAGGAAAAACAAATTTACATTGACTCCATAAAAGATACGGTCAATTGGCTTGGGTTTGATTTTAAAGCCCCTTTTTATGCCTCTGACTATTTTGACCGCCTCCATGAATTTGCCGTCCAATTGATCCGTAAAGGGAAGGCCTATGTTTGCAGCCTTTCACCTGAACAAATGCGGGAATACCGGGGAACCCTTACCGAAAAGGGGAAAAACAGCCCCGACAGGGACCGGTCAATTGAGGAAAACCTGGACCTGTTCGATCGGATGAAAAAAGGGGAGTTCCCGGAAGGAGAAGTAACCCTCAGGGCCAAAATTGACATGGCCTCCCCCAATATCAACCTCCGGGACCCCATTATCTACCGGGTAAAAAAAGCAACCCACCCCAGAACAGGAGACAAATGGTGCATCTACCCCATGTACGATTTCGCCCATTGCCTGTCGGATTCCCTGGAGGGCATCACCCACTCCTTGTGCAGTCTTGAGTTTGAGGACCACCGCCCCTTGTACGACTGGATCCTGGACACATTAGAAACCCCCTGCCACCCCCAGCAGATTGAATTTGCCCGGATGAATATCAATTACACCGTCCTGAGCAAACGAAAACTCCAGCTTTTAGTGGAACAGCACCATGTATCCGGCTGGGATGACCCCCGCCTTCCCACCCTGGAAGGCATGCGGCGCAGGGGCTACACCCCGGAAGCCATTCGAAATTTCTGCAATATCATCGGGGTTTCCAAAAAGGACAGCCGTATCGACATGGGCCTTTTGGAGTCCTGTCTCAGGGATGATCTCAATGAACGCGCTCCCCGGGTAATGGGTGTTTTAAAACCCCTAAAGGTTATCATTGAAAATTATCCCGATGGTAAAACAGAAGAGATGATTGCCATGAACCATCCCCAGCAAGAAGAAATGGGAACGCGTACCCTGACCTTTTCCAAGGAACTCTATGTGGAACAGGATGATTTCATGGAAGATCCGCCCAAAAAATTTTTCCGGCTGGGCCCGGGAAGGGAAGTCCGTCTCAGATACGCCTATCTTGTAACCTGCACGCAGGTGATCAAAAATGACCAGGGAGAAGTGATTGAGCTGATCTGTACCTATGATCCCCAAACCAAAGGAGGCAATGCCCCTGACGGCAGAAAAGTCAAAGGCACCATCCACTGGGTCAATGCCAATGACTGCCTGGATGCCGAAGTCCGACTCTATGACCGCTTGTTCACAGACGAAAACCCCGAGCAGGGGGACAAGGACTTTACAGAAAACCTGAACCCGGATTCCCTTGAAATCCTTGGAAACTGCAAGCTGGAAAAAAGCCTTGGGGCAACCGTGCCGGGAACCGTTTACCAGTTTGAGCGGCTGGGCTATTTCTGTCAGGATTCAAAAGCCTCCCAAAAAGACATGCCCGTATTCAACCGAACCGTCACCCTGCGGGATGCCTGGGCAAAAATGTCCCCAAAAGCCTGATGGACATCTGACAAAAAAACAGGGAAGCCTCGTATTACCGGCTTCCCTTTTTCATTCTCCAAAGGATTCTAATAAACTGAGGGCTTATTCAACCCGCCATAGGGTTCCCTGGGGTCCGTCCTCCAGGACAATCTTCATCGCCTGGAGCTGATCCCGGATCTCATCGGCCCGGGCAAAGTTCTTTTCCCTGCGTGCCGTGGCCCGCTGGACGATCAGATCCTCAACCATCGCGGGATCAATGGCCATGTCGGCGACCCCCTTGGCTTTTTTGGCCTTGAAATACTCGGTGGGGTCCTTGAGAAAAATGCCCAGAATACCTGCAATGGCCCGGATATCGGCATACACCTGGGCCAAAGCCTCACACCCTTTGGGCTCTGGGGCGTTGTGGGTTCGGTCCAGCAGCTTGTTTCCTTTTTTCGCGGCCTCAAAAACCAGACCCAGGGCTTTGGCTGAATTAAAATCATCGTTCATGGCTTCTGCAAACCCCTCCCATAGGGCACCCAGCTTTTCTGTTTCCAGAACCATGTTCGTTCCTTCCAGTCTTTCAAGAAAAGCATAGATCCGGTCCAGCCCCAGGGAAATTTCTTGCATGGAATCCTCATTATAGTCAATGGGGCTGCGGTAGTGCTTGGACAATAAAAACAGCCGGATCACTTCAGGGGAATAGTCGGCCAGCACCTCTTTTATCATGGTAAAATTGCCAAGGGACTTGGACATTTTTTCATTATTAATATCCACAAACCCGTTGTGAATCCAGTATTTTACAAACTGACACCCAAAAATAGCTTCACTCTGGGCGATCTCATTTTCATGGTGGGGAAAAATCAGGTCCTTGCCCCCTCCGTGGATGTCAAAACTTTCCCCCAGATATTCATAACTCATGGCCGAGCACTCAATATGCCATCCCGGCCGACCTTTGCCCCACGGGCTTTCCCAGGAAGGCTCCCCTGGTTTGGCCGGTTTCCACAGGGTAAAATCCAAGGGGCTTTGTTTTTTTTCATCCACGGCAATTCGGGCTCCAGCCCGCATGTCATCGGGATTCCGGCCGGAAAGTTTCCCGTATTCTCCAAAGGAATCAATGGAAAAATAAACATCCCCTCCTTCCACATGATAGGCCTTGCCCTTGGAAATGAGCATCTGGATAAACTCAATAATATGCCGGATATGTTCGGTCGCCTTGGGCGCCATTGTGGGACGCAGCACATTCAGGGCATCCATTTCATTGTGGAACTCATCAATATATCTTTCCGTGATCGTGGTACACGATTCTCCGGTCTCGTTGGATTTGTTGATGATCTTATCATCCACATCCGTAAAATTTCTCACATAGGTGACCGTATAATTGAGCCGGGTCAACCACCGGTATATCATATCAAAAACCACAACAGACCGGGCATGGCCGATATGGCTGGTGTCATAGACCGTGGGGCCGCAGACGTACATGCCGACCTTGCCTTCATGGATGGGAACAAAGACCTCTTTTTTACCGCTCAGTGTATTGTATATGTTTAAACTCATTGTTCTTTCCCTAGGATGCACCTATTAATAATATTGTCTGGGCAGCAATGCCCTCTCCCTTTCCAACAAAGCCAAGCCCTTCGGTTGTGGTTGCCTTGATATTCACAAGATCCGGGTCCAGATCGAGCACCTTGGCGATGTTTTTGGCCATTTGCCGCTTGTAGGGACCCAGTTTCGGCTCCTGGGCAAAGAGGATACAGTCCATATTGACAATCTCATATCCTTTCTCCATGAGCATATCCCCGCATTTTTCAAGGAGAAGGCAACTGGAGATCCCCTTATACCGGGAATCGGTATCTGGGAAATGCTCTCCGATATCCCCCAGGCCGGCAGCCCCTAAAATGGCATCACAGACCGAGTGAATCAACACATCGGCATCTGAATGGCCCTTTAGTCCTTTTTCATGGTCAATCTTCACACCACCGATGATCAGGTCACGTCCCTTGACCAGCTGGTGGACATCCATCCCTGATCCTATTTTCATCTTTGGTTTTGTCATGCCTTAGAATATCTATCCTTTTTTTAATCCTGCAAGTTCGAAAAATAAAGAATACTATATTTTTCTTTTCTTTAAAAGTCAAAGCCAGGAAAATAACAAGAAAGCCCCATGGCGAATCAGTTGTATTGGAGGCAAGGGGATTCTATTCCCTGAAAGATTTTTTCCGGGATGTCTATGAATGGATATGACCTAACAAAGGATTCCCTTCAATACCCCACACCCCATACTAATCGGAAACAAAACTAAGGATAAAACACCAAGCCTATTTTCCGACTTTCTTAACGGGACGAAACATTGGGTGACGACTCCTTAACCCGGTCTCCTGTCCCCACCGGAGAAGAAGCTTCTGGTGGTGCGGTAATCGTTGAAATCAGCTTTTTTGCAGACACTTGGGTGGCGGCACTGATAATGGACATCATAACAGCCGCCAGATAGGGAATCGACTGGACCAGCAGGACCAGAATCCACACCAGGATATCAAGGGTTTCCGATCCTTGCTGGCGGATAATCCCATGGGCGGCAAGCAGAAGTGCTGCCAGTATCAACCCTTCTTCCCGGGCGGATTGAAGTGCATACCAGAATGCCTTTCCTTCGACTTGTTTCGGTGTTCGGAAAAAGGGCAGGTTCTTTGTTACAAACCCGAACAGAACCGCCTTGGCAATGGTATGGGACAGGGAAAGGCCTGCCACGGCAGAGGCCAGCGTCTGGGCAACTGTTGCCGCCACCCGGCTTCGATAAAGATAAAACATCTTGGCCATTTTAAACACAAAAAATGCCAGGGGAACCGATGACAGGATCACCATGGGCGGGTCAACTTTCAGCGGAAAATAAATCATACCGATGGACCAGGCAATGGCGGCAAAGGTAAAAATCAGATTGATGCTGTCGGCCAGCCAGGGCAGCCAGCCGGCTATGAAATGGTAACGCTGGCCATAGGTCAGCCAGCTCTGGCCCTTCTTCAGCAGGGCCCCGGAATGGTGCCTCATGATCTGAACCGCACCATAGGCCCAGCGATACCGTTGTTTCTTAAAATCGATAAAGGTATCGGGCATTACGCCCCGGCCATAGCTTTTGGAGGTATACAGCGCCTCATGCCCTTTTTCGAATATTTTCAATCCCAGTTCCGTGTCTTCGGTAATGCACCATTCTGCCCACCCGCCAACCTCTTCCAGCACAGATTTTCTCACCATGGTCATGGTGCCGTGCTGGATAATGGCATTGCGCTCATTGCGGGTGACCATCCCAATATAGAAAAAACCGCGATATTCCGCAAAGCACATGGCCTTGAACAGATTGTCACCATCATCCCGGTAGTCCTGGGGCGCCTGGACAATGGCTACACTGGGCTTTAAAAATTGCGGCACAAGATCCTTCAGCCAGTTGGCAGTCACCTTATAGTCACTGTCAATGACAGCGACCACACCAACGCCGGGTGAAGTTCTGGCCAGGCAGTAATTCAAGGCACCCGCCTTGAATCCGGCCAACTGATCCTCGTGGAAAAAACGAAAACGATTACCAAGCACTTCACAATGGGCCTCAACCGGCTGCCAGACGGCCGGATCTTTGGTGTTATTATCCATGACAATAACTTCATAGTGAGGATAATCCAATTGCGCCAGGGCCGTCAGGGTTTCGATCATCATCTCCGGCGGTTCATTATAGGCAGGGACATGTATGGAGACCATTGGCAGCATCTCATCCGAAACCTCTGTCTGGGTGAGGGGGTGCCGCCCTCCTTCCGTCCAAAGGGCTTCAGCCCATTCGTGGGCCTCTGTCAACAGGACTATAACAACTCCGATAATTCCCAGGAGCATCAGAAAACCGACCAGGATGCTGGGTATCGTCAAATATTGCTGGGAATAATCATAGACAATCCAGACAGCACCGGTGGCGGCGATAAAGGCAATGGATGCCAGAAACCCACGCCCCCGTTTCCGGAGGGTGCGGCTGTCAATGAGCAGGAGCATAAAGGCAATAATGGCAATCACCACTGAAATACCGGACAGGGTGCGCCATTCCGGCACGTCAATAATGGGGGATGTAAAGGGAAATTTAGGCTGACGCGCCACGTCATAGACCCCCCAGTAAGCACCCACCGATCCTTCATTTCTTCTTTTCCAGGGCTGATCAAAGGCTTCCATGACATAATAGATGTACCCCAGGCCCTCTGCTTTTTTAATGAAACGGCGCAGAAAGGTCGCTTGATTGGCAACAGAGGCCACGGCTGATTTGCGCACCCGGCCGTTGCTCGGCCAGCCCACTTCTGCAATCACCACAGGTTTCCCCGGAAAGGTCTCTTCTAAAATACTAACATGCTGGATCACATAATCCACCGACTGATCCAGATGAATCCCCTCCCAGTAAGGCAGCATGTGGGTGGCGATAAAATCCACATGGTCCGCAAGCTCGGGGCTTTTAACCCAGATATGCCAGGGTTCGGCCGTGCTCACAGGGATATCCAGGGCTTTTTGCACCCGCTCAACATAGGCGGAAAGCTGCTTGACCGTCAGATCATTCCGATACAGAACCTCATTCCCGACAATCACCCGGATGACATTCCGATAGTTTTCCCGGGCCAGCCGAATAACCGTTTCAATCTGCTGCTCATTGGCCTCCAGGTTTTTCCCGAGCCAGGCCCCCAGGGTAACGTTCAGACCATGCTTCTGCGCCAGAACCGGGATCTTTTCCTGTACCGCTTCCACTGAATAGGTTCGTATGGCGTTGGTCTTGTCCGCCAGAAGTTTGAGATCTCCGTCGATTTCCTTTTCAGTGGGAAACCGTTTTTCCATAGGGTTGTTCCATGCCTGCATGGGAGAAAAGGAAAACCCCTGGATACGGTTTGGCCATGGGGGTTCTATCTCCGGCCGGTTCAACAGGGACCAGAAGCTTATGGAAACCACCGCAATGGCAATGCAAATGAGGATATTTAGTCTTGTCATAAATCTGAGTATTATAGAACAAAAAGATAGTTTTTGTCAAGAAAAGTATGGACCCCCATTTTTATAGACAACGGGGGTCCAATCACTGGCTGCGGTCAATAACAACCTCAAACTTTTCAAAGCGGATTGCGGCGTTCCGGCCGGCAGCGATCAAATGAAAGGAAAAGGCATTCCTTGCCACCGGATTCTTAAAATCGAACTGAAGCCGAAAAGACTCTCCTTTCTTGAGCAAAGGAAACCCGGGATGGGAAATCGACCCCACCTCTTTTTCAAACTGCCGGAGGATCAGGGTTGGCTGTATGCCTTCCGGTTCTGCAGCCGTTACCTTCAGAAGAATGTCCACATAAACATGGGAATTTTTGGGGAAAGAAAGATACTGGGCGCCGGTAAGATTATCAATCCACTCATTCCGGATCATTTCCGGCAGGGGGCGGATTTCCCCATTGGCAAACTGCAGAACCAATTTTGAGGTGGCCGTGTTGAGGGTGTTGTCAAGGGCGGTCGCCATTGCAAACAAGCGTTGGCCGGTTCCTTCTTCCGCCACCTCCCTTGCCGCGTGGGGGCCCAGGATGCCTGAATTCCGGCTCACCAGGCAGTCATAATCCCTTGTGCATTCGTAGAGGTTCTTTTCTTTCGTCTGCCAGCGGAGTTTTCCCGAGGTATAAGAAACCATTTCCCGGGAAGTTTGATACTCACGGAAAAGACTTCTGCCGATAACGTCCGGGGGAAGGGGCAGACCAAGATAATCAAGAACAGACACCTCAAGATCCACAAGACCATAGCTGCCTTCTTTCAGGTGCGGCAGGGCCTGCTGTTCGGGTGCAAACACCGCTGCAAATCCCCAGCTGCTGTACCAGTCCGCCCCTTCCGCACCATGGGATTCATCAGAAGTAATGATGACGAGGGTGTCGTCCAGGATGCCGCTCTGGCGGAGTTGTTTGATAAATTGACTTACGGCCTCATCCAGCTGGGCAACGGCCGCAATCTTTCTTGAGCCATACCGGGCCATCATTTTATCGGTCGCGTCAAAGGGTTGATGGGTGGCCACCGTCAGCAGGGTTAGAAACCAGGGTTTTTCTCCGGCCTGGAGAGTCCGGATATAGTTGCCGGCACCGGCAAAGAAATCTTCATCCGTTGTTCCCCAGACAAAATCAATATTGGTTCTTTGTGTGAACCATTCAACGCCGTGCACCTGCTGGAACCCCATGGTCGGCATGGCTTTGTCCTTGTTCATAAACTGCAGGGGTGCGCCCTGAAGATAATGGGTTTCCCATCCGTTTGCCCCAAGGATTGCCGGCAGGCACTGCCTGGCCCGCTCCGGGTTGAATTCCAGCTCGACCGCCTTGGTCAGGG
>JAHIVS010000229.1 GCA_018816605.1 Pseudomonadota bacterium | reverse complement strand
GTCTCATCTTCAACAAGCAGGATATATTTTTCAAAATGGGGTTTTCCTGCTCGGATTTGTATTTTTTCCTCACGGGTTAATTGCTTTTTAATGACCGGCAGCCGGATTGTGAAGTGGGTACCGACACCCACCTGGGATCTGACCAAAATGGTGCCCCTGTGCTGCTCAATATATTTTTTCACGTTGGACATTCCATACCCCGTGCCTTTAATGCCGGCATCATATGCGCCTGTCAGATCCCTGCGTCCTTTCAGGGTAAAGGAAGGCTCATAAATATCATCCAGGTTTTCCTGGGGAATGCCGCATCCGTTATCCTCAATTTCAAAACAGATAAGGTTGTCACGGCTATAGGTTCTTATCCTGATGGTTGGATTTTGGGTCCTGCCCAGGGCGTGGATTGCGTTTTGGATCAGGTTCACAAGGGCATGCTCAATCATTCCCGGATCGGCAAGCAGTTCCGGGACACCCGGGTGTTCTTCCTTTACCAGTTCAATGCCTGCCAAATCCTTTCTCATCAGATTTAAAACAAGATCGATTTTTTCGCTGATCCTGAAAAATTCCTGTTTGGGCTCCTGGTCTTTGGCAAAGGCCACCAGGTTTTTGGTCAGGTTTTTCCCCCGCACGGTCTGCTCAAATATCAATTCCAATGTCTTTTGTATCTGCCCGTCCCGGCAATCCAGCAGGGCGAGCTCTGTATTGCCCATGATAATGCCCAGAATATTGTTAAAATCATGGGCCATTTTCCCGGCAATCTGACCGACCAGCGCTTGTTTCCCCTGTTCCGCCGCAATTTTCTGGGCCGTCAGTTTTTCTTCTTCTGCCAGTTTCAGCTGGGAGATGTCCAGGGCGATTCCTCCCAGCAGGGGTGGTTTGCCGGCACGGTTGATTTTGAATTTATGGGTTTGGTAGACATGGAGTGCTCCCTGCTTGTCCGGCACAATTTCGATTATCCTTCGATACCCCTGGGCCATGGTTTTTTGATCGTCTGAGGCCATTGCCACTGCAAGATCCTGGGGAAACAGATCCAAAGGTGTTTTCCCAATCCAGTCTTTCGCGCCCAGAACCTCCTCCATGTGGCGGTTTACAAAAAGGGTCCTGCCCGTCTCATCTTTGATGAACACGAGGGCAGGAAGATAATCCATAAACAAAGAAAATTGTTCCTGGCTCTCCTGAAGCGCCTCTTCTGCCAGCTTTCGAGCTGTTATGTTCTGCACAGTTCCCTCATACCGGTGGATGTTTCCATCGGGATCAAGGCAGGCCCGGGTGCTGTTGGATACCCAGATCTGGGAACCGTCTTTTTTACGGGCCCTGAACTCGAAATGTTCAACATACCCGTCCCTTTGGAGACGCTGCTGGTAGTGGATCCGATCTTGGGGATTCACGTAATACTGGGTTGATATATCTTGGACCCGTGTGATCAGCTCTTCACTGGATGCATACCCGAGCATCCTGGCAAAGGCCGGGTTGACAATGATGAATTGTCCTTTGGGGGTACTCTGGAAAACTCCCTCAACAGCATTTTCAATAATGCTTCTATACTTTTCTTCACTTGCCTTCAATGCAGCTTCTGTTCGTTTGTGCCCTTCAATCTCTTTTTCCAGATCTTTGGTTTTCACCCTTACCATCCGCCGCAACATACGATTCCACAGCAAAAAGCCCAGAAGAACCAATGCAATGATGCTGGCCGTGATCACCACCATTTGCTTGAATTTATTACGGGTTATCCAAGTGTCTGATTCCAGATGAATCCATTTGTTGTAGATGGCCTTTTTCTCTTTTTCGGTAATCAGGGCCATCCCCTTTTCCAAAATGCGGCTCAATTCAGGCCAGTCGGAACGGACGGCGAATCCTGAAATATTGGGCGGATCCGTCTCACCCGCCAGCTTTAAATTGGTGATCCCCTCCAATTCTATTTGAAAGCTTGCACTTGCCAGATCTCCTACAAACGCATCTGCCATGCCGAAGGAGACTTTTCCCAGGGCGGTCTTCAGGTCAGGAACCAATTGTATGTTCAGTTCCGGGTTTTTGTTCTGGATCAGATCCACATACCCATATCCCGAGACCATGACAACCGTCATATCCTTGAGCATATCCAGGGTCAGGCCGGACCTCACCTTTTTCCTGACAATGATGACCGAAGGAACCGTCAAATAGGGGTGGGGAAAGTGCAAATATAACTCCCGCTGGGGGGTTTTGACGACGGCATTTAAAATATCCACCTCCCGGCGCTTGACCCCCAGGATGACATCTTCCCAACTGGGGGCCCTGATAATCTTAAACTGTATGCCGAGCTTTTGTTCAAGAAGTCGGGCATAGTCGGCGGCAAGTCCTGAGTAATTGCCTTTTGGGTCAAAAAATTCAATGGGGCTGAACTGTGGATCAGGTGCAAGCCGTATGGTCGGGTGGGCTTTGAGCCAAGCCCTTTCTTCATGGCTCAGGACATCGGGGAAAGGGGCTTGTTCCCCCAGGGCGGGATGGGCGCCAGCAAAGTCTGCCTGGAAAAAAAGAAGGCAGACCGTGAACAATAAAATCCGGAAAAATGACTCAGGGCGTTTTTTGGGTTTCATATGGTTCTCCTGTTTCCTATCCGCCCGGTGCGGTTTCCGCTCCCTTGTTCATGGCACCGGATCATCTTAAAATATCATCCCAATACAATCAAATGCAATGTAAAACATTTATAGGGGGCGGGCTTGAAATATATGTCTTGACATATAGACATTTTTATGTCTTATGTAAAAACAGACGGGGTTTGGATGAATTTTAAAAAATCGGATGCGTTCCATGGATGAAAAACTTAAAACAAAACAGCTGACGTTAAGAATACCGGAAAATCTTCACAAGGAATTCAAGGTGACTGCAGTCAAAGAGGGCAGAACAATGGGAGACGTTACAATAGAACTTATCCGGCAATATGTGGAAAAAACATCTGACCCCCTTTGATCCATAATCATAAAGGAGGGTGTCATGAAATTTTCAGATTTTTTTGTTCCCAAGTATGTCCATTCCAATCCGCAGGTCAGGATTAAATTTATCAACAAAACAACGGATTTGGTCCTATTGAAATCCATCGTCGAAAAAGATCAGGACGGTGAAGTCGTCCAGGCGGCCAGGCAGAGAATCAGTGCACTGACTGTTTCCCACACAGAATAAGCCCAGGTACGTCACGAGTTCTGCCGGGCAATCCTTGATTCAATGGCCTGAATGGCATCTTCTGCAGCTTCCTTGAGTTCCTGGTTTCCCAGATTCTGTAATCGTTCCTTGAGCCATTCCTTTGTTTCAAGGTTTCCCGTTTCTCCTAGGGCATAGAGGATATCCCCCTGGACAGGGATATCCTTTTGATCAAAGGCCCGGATCAGCTTGGGGCACAATTGCAAGGCCAGGTCCGGGCGTTCCTGCACAAGGGTTTCCACCACCACCATGGCGCCCAGGCGCACGGACCAGGTATCGTCCAGCAACAAGGGGATAAATCCCTCAAATATTCTGTCAGCCCGGGCCATTTCCCGGGATATCCAGGAGGCGTTTCCCTGTTCCAGGATGGCCCTGAGGGTTTGGGCAGAAAGGCTTGATACATCCCGGTGAAGGATCATGGAAAGCACCTCCTCAAGGGCAACGGCACCGGTCCATTGGAAGCCGTTGTCAAGGATCAGGCAGGGAGCAGACATGACATTGTCCCTTTGGGCTGCTTCCGGAAACAGGGTTCCGTCGATGATATGCAGTGCAATTTTCTCCGAGAACACCGCCAGGGGAAAAAGGGTATCGACCACCCCGGGGCAATGGGGGCAATGGGGGGCGATGTAGAGGGTCAGGCTGCAGGGAAGCGCAAGCTGGTCTATGCTTTTTTGGATAAAATCCGACGGCTTGGGTGTCTGTTCCAGGATACAGGAGAGCCCCTTCAGAAAAGGGGGCAATTCCCTGCCCTGTGCCAGGGCGGAATAGATGATATTTGCCTTGAGAAGAAATCCGGGCAAAGAGTGTTTTTTGTCTGAGGGCCTTAACCGGAGTGAAGGGGCCAGGGCAGAAAGCTTTCGGCCAAAGGATTCAAAGCGCTTCTGCTCCCGATGGTCTGTTGAGAGGAGGTGAACACGTTGGCTCCCGGTCCGTTTATTTTCCCAGTCTGCGATAATTTGTCTGGCAATCGTATCCATCATGGCGCATGGCTGCCTTCAAGCCCTTGAAAGTCCGGCAAAAATTGTGAAACGGCATGGACGCAAGCGTCGGATGCGATGACAAGCAATTG
>JAHIVS010000228.1 GCA_018816605.1 Pseudomonadota bacterium | reverse complement strand
GTTTTTTGTCTCGTAAACTTATTATAACCTTTATTCATGGGGCTCCTCAAGCTTTTTCTACTCTAAATTCCTACTTTTTTATGCAACGACAGGGTTAACATAATTTTTTTGTAATAATTTCAATTAGTTGAAAAAATTAAAATAGGGTGTAATTTCAAGCGGTTACATCACCCCACTTACCCCGTGAATGGATACGTTTTTCTAAAAGAACGCTTTGTTGAAAAGGAATTTTTCCATAAGAGACGGAGCTAGGAAACGCCTGTGAATCTAAGGATTTCTGTTTATTATCTATTGACAAAAACCCGGAGGCTATCCTAATATGCCCTAGAATTTTGGGTATTTTAACTGAATTTTCAATAAAACGAAACGATGGAAAATGAAAAATTTATTGATCCTCTTTTTTTTATTCGTATCCCTTGTCGCATCACCTCTGTCGGCCTCGGAAGCCATTGTTCCGAAAACAAAAAAACATGTCTTGCTTTTAAATTCTTACAGCAAAGGATATGCCTGGACCGACAACGTGGTCAGGGGCGTTGAGGATGTTCTGCTGAAAGGAGAGGATATTATCCTCAAGGTTGAATACATGGACACAAAAGTAAGTAATACGGATCTGTATTACCTATTGCTCAATGAATTGTATGCCACTAAATATTCGGGTCGTAAGCCGGATGTCATTATTTCAAGTGATGATGATGCCCTGAAATTTCTCCAAACTTACAGAGAAGACCTTTTCCCGGGCGTTCCGGTTGTTTTTTGCGGGGTGAACAACTTCACGCCTGCCAAGCTCGAAGGGTTTTCCCGGTATACGGGTGTCAACGAAGCCGCTGATTTTAATACCAATTTATCGCTTCTGCTCACGCTTCACCCCAAAACAACGAAGATGTATGTCATCAACGACCAAATGACAACGGCCGGTTTTTTAAAAAAGGAATTCGCAGATGCCGCCCGGGACTATGAGGGTCGTCTACAGTTTGAGTATCTGGATAATATCTCCATGGCAGACCTGATATCAAAGCTCTCGGTTCTGCCCGGGGACAGCCTTGTGTTTTACCTGTCTTTTTTTAAGGACAATACCGGCAAAACCTATACGCCGGAAGAAGCCATCCCCCTCATTTCACGGTCATCTTCGGTGCCTGTGTACGGGGCGGTTGACTATATGCTGGGTCTTGGAATTGTCGGCGGTATGCTGAAAAGCAGTTATTTCCAGGGAGAAACAGCCGCAAACCTAGCCATGAAGATCCTTGGGGGACAGGATGTGACCAGCATTCCCGTGGTGCTCAAAAGCCCCAATCAATATATGTTTGATTACCAGCAGCTTACGGCCAGACAAGTCAATCAGAAATTGCTGCCGCCGAAAAGCCTGATTATCAACGAACCGGAAACATTCTACTATCGCTATAAACGATTGATCTGGGCTACGACCGGTGTGTTCCTGGGCCTTCTGGGGTTCATCATTGTGTTATTGTTTAATATCAAAAAAAGAATCCGGGCCCAAAAAGGACTCCAGACCATTATCAGTGCCACGGCTTCCATATTGGATTACCAGTCCCTGGACAGCTTCAGAAAACAGCTTACCCAGCAATTGGGCCAGCTGCTTCCCATACGAAAGCGGCTGCTTTTTTTTAATCACAAGCCCTTGGAGCCGCCGTCGGGAAAAGTGGTTTTTCCGGAGCCTGTCAGTAAATCCGACGAGACGGCCATGAATGAAATGCCCGAAAAGGCAGCCAAACTGATCCTCGATGCATTAACGGAGGAGAAATGCTTTGTCAGCCGGAAAAACGGGGTGGCCTTTTTTAAAAGCCGCCATCTGCCGGGCAACATGATCTATCTCCAGGGGGAGAGGGGAATGGATGATCTGGACAGGGATCTTTTGGAAATTTTTGCCAACAATGTGACCATGTCCATTGAAAACATAGAAAAGCATAAAATCGAAAAATCACTTGAAACGGCAAAACAGATACAGATGAGCATGCTGCCCAGGTTTTTTGAAGAATTTTCCGAAAAGCACGGGGTGGACCTCCATGCATTCTTATCCCCTGCCAAGGAGATCGGCGGCGATCTCTATGATTTTTTTGCCGTTGACAAGGAACATCTGTGCTTTGTGGTGGGAGATGTCTCGGGCAAAGGGGTTCCGGCCGCCCTGTTTATGGCCATGGCAAAAAGCCTGATCCGTTCTGCTGCCGAAGACAATATCCGGCCGGACCAGATTATTTCAAAGGCCAACAATGCATTGTGCCGTGACAATGAGCAGTCCATGTTCGTAACTGTGTTTCTGGCCATTTACAATACACAGACCCGGGTGCTTTCCTACACCAGTGCCGGCCATAATCCGCCTTATGTTGTGGCTGCCGATGGCAGCGTCCGCCAGATCAATCCCATTCCCGGCTTTGTGCTGGGCGGATTTGAGGGGGGGCTTTACCGGGTCGAGCAGACAACACTGAATGGGGGGGACGGCCTCTATGTTTACTCCGACGGCGTGACCGAAGCCATGAACAAGGACAATGAAGAATACGGCGAAAACCGGCTGAAAGAAGTTTTGGAAGCAAATGCCGTGGCAACTGCAAGGCATCTAAATGATCAGGTCATTAAAGATCTCCAGGGGTTTGTTGATGGAGCGGCCCAGTCAGATGACATCACCATGCTGTTTGTCAGGGTGTAATTCAACCCTGGGACAAGAGAGAATATGAAAAAACAAAACACGCCAACTGGGAAAACCCTTACACTAACAAAACGATGTGAAAAACCAAGAACAAAAGGTCTGACCGCCATTACAGATATCGGGGTTCCCCTGGGGGAATTGGTTCACATCCTTTCGTCCTATCATTTGTTTGTTGACCTGGCCAAACTGGGGGTGGGGTCCGCCTACATTGAACCCTGTCTGCGGGAAAAAATAAAACTGTATGCCGACCATGACATTCCCGTTTACTTTGGCGGCACCTTGTTTGAAAAATATTATCACCAGGCCAAACTGGATGACTACCTGGGCTTTCTGGACGATCTGGGTATTGAATGGATAGAGGTCTCCGACGGTACCATTGATATGCAGCCCGAAGAAATGATCCGGATAATTGAACGCGTGGGAAAAAATTTCAAGGTATTGACCGAGGTCGGGAAAAAAGAAGAAACCCTTGATTTTACAAGGGATGACTGGACCCGGCAGACCCTGGATGCCTTAGCCGCCGGATCCGCCTATGTGGTTCTGGAAGGCAGGAACACGGCAGATGCCGGCATTTATGATGGCGCCGGCCAGCTGGACCAGGCACTGATCCGCCAGATCATTGCACAGGTGGATCAGGAACGCCTTATCATTGAAGCCCCCACAGCCAGAAGCCAGAGTCAGGTCATTAATCTTTTGGGAAGCAATGTGAATTTGGGAAATATTTTTGTCAGAGATCTCCTGTTGCTGGAATCCCAGCGCCAGGGCTTGCGGGAAAACACCTTCTTTGTGTGCCAGGACAGTTGAATTCCCTGGTAAAGGGGCAGGCCAGATGAAACTGCTGCTGCTGCGGCATATGAAAACCCAATACAATCGTCTGGGCATATTGCAGGGAAAAAAAGATATCCCCATTCTGGCGCCCCGGGAGGATCAAGCCGAATCCATCCTCCGGAACAAATGCATCCTCAATGATGAAAAACCCTTTGACCATGTTCTTGTGAGCACGTTGCAGCGGACCCGGATGACGGCAGCTCTTTATGTGGACCGCTTTGCCATTGAGCCGCTTCTGGATGAACTGGACTTTGGAGAATACGAGGGTCGAACAAAAAGAGACCTGATCCGGGAACAGCCTTTATGGACAAGTTGCCCGGATCTTCTCACCCTTGGAGAACCGCTTGGGGAACTTGAAAAAAGAGTCAAAAAATTTGTGGAAACCTATTCTGCCGGAACCTGTCCGGGGCCAAAGATTTTAATATTCGGACACGGGGCATGGATAAGAGCCCTCTTGTCCTTTGTAAAAACCGGAAGCATCAGGGAAATGAACAGGATGTCGGTGGAAAATAACCAGATCATTCAACTTAGGACGACCGCCCCAGGAAACTAAATGGCAGAAATCAAACCGATACAATGGGTTGCCGACAAACCCTTTACCTGGATTGGGGTCATCATTGCCCCCTTTGCCCTGTTTTTTTATCTTTCCCACCAGGGGGTTGCCCAGGAAACGGCCATTTTTTTGGCCATTGTCTGTGTCACCCTGATCTGCTGGATGTTTTCTTTGGTGGCTGATTTTGTTCCAGCCCTGCTGGCCCTGCTGCTGTTATTGCTTTTCGGGCTGGTACCCAACCAGGTGGCCCTGTCCGGGTTTTCCTCCGACGGGTTTCTCATTGCCTTCAGTGTGATGGGACTGGGAGCTGTGATCAGTACCTCCGGACTTGCCCATAGATATACCCTCTGGTTATTAAAAACCATTCCCGCCCATACCTTTGCCTACCAGGCGGCTATTTTTTTCACCGGGTTTTTTTTGAACCCGGTCATGCCGACCATTACCGCCAGGGCGGTCATTACCGGGCCGATTTTAAACAATATTGTGGATCACCTGGATGGGCCGACCCGGGAAAAATCATCCACCCTTTTGTATTTAAGCGGGCTGGACGGCATTAATGTATTGTCCCCTGTTTTTCTGACAGCCGCCCCGGCCAACTTAATGGTGTTTGGCCTTTTTCCCCTGCAGGAACAGATGGCCTTTCAATTTATGTCCTGGGCCTTTGCCGCCTCCATTACCGGCCTGATTCTCCTGGTGGGCTATTTTATGCTGACCGCCCTTTATTTCAGGGGGTACCAGCGGGTTCAAATTGAAAAAAAAGATATTGAAAAAAAATGGCGCAGCCTGGAAAAGATGAGCTGGCCAGAATGGGCGGCTCTGATCGCTATTTTTTTGCTGACCCTGGGTATTGTGACAAGTCCCTTGCACAAGATTTCCCTTCCCCTGGTAACCTTCAGCATCATTTGTTTTTTATTGATCATCGGAGCCCTGCCCCGGGATGTCTTCATTGGAAAAATCGACTGGGCCTTTTTATTTTTGCTGGCCTCCATGATCGGGTTCATGGCCAGCATGAACCATATGGGACTGGACAAAGCCCTGGTTGACCGGTTTGGCGGACTCAAAGAGTTCATGCGCCTGGACTTTGCCAGGTTTGTTCTGGTCCTGGCCGGGGTGACGCTTGTGGTCAGGATTTTCATCCCCTTGAATTCTGCCATTCTTATCCTTTCAGCAGCCCTGCTGCCACTGGCTTCCGGGGCGGGTATCAGCCCCTGGGTGGTGGGGTTTATTATTCTGATCATGTCTGAAACCGCATTTTTCGGATACCAGTCCCCCTATATTCTTTTGTTCCGGAACCTGACCCACGTGTCCTACTCGGAAAGAAAGGTTCAGATTTTCCATGCCTTGCTGGTTCTGGTCAAGCTTGGAGCCATCTTTGCGTCCATTCCTTTCTGGCGGAGCATAGGGGTATTATGAAAACCAAACATCTCAGCTATGTTTTAAGCCTGGCCTTTCTTCTGGCAATCCTTGTGTCTGCGGTTTTTTATAATATATCCAAGCCCCGGGTGATGATCCTGCACAGCTACAATCCGGGATATGCCTGGACCCGGGATGTGGATATCGGCCTGGGAAGGGTCATTGAAAAATGGACCGGCTACTCGGTCTCCTGGCATTATATGTCCACAAAACAACATTCAGATCCCGAATGGCTCAGGCGGGCCGGGATCATTGCCAGACGGGCCATCAAACGGACAAACCCCAAGGTTTTGATAGCTGTTGATGATCTGGCCCAGTCCCTGGCAGCCCAATATTTTGTCAATGATCCAAACATGGAAATTGTTTTTGCCGGTGTAAACGGGTCCATTGAGCCCTATGGGTATCCCGGGGCAGTCAATGTCACCGGGATCTATGAGCGCAAGCAGCTGGGTGCCGTCAGGGATGCCATTCTGGCCCTTGAGAACAACAAAGCCACTCCCGACCCCCACCCGAAGCTCATCTATGTCCTGGACCCCTCCCTTTCCCTGGAAAAAGACAGGGCTTCCATTGATGCGTATGCCTGGGCACCCATCCTTTATTCCGGATCAATTGTGGCCCAGACCTTTGAAGACTGGAAAAAAATCATTCTGGAAAAGGGGCCTGGAGCAGACTATATCATTGTTGCCAATTATCGGAAACTGGCCATGTCCCAGGCAGACCCAACCTATGCGGACCCAAAGGAGGTCATGTCGTGGACGGATAAAAACTCCAAAGTCCCTGTGGTGGGGATCCAGTCTTTTAATGTTGAGGACGGCGCCATGATCTGCATCGGTGTTTCTCCCTTTGAGCAGGGAGAAGTGGCGGCAAAAATGGCCCAGACCATACTTGAGAAAAAAATCCGGGCCAACCAGATTCCCATACGTATGAACAACCAGTGTATTGTAGCCATCCGGGAGTTTTCCCTTGCCCAGCGGAAAATGGAATTGCCCGCCATCTATGAATCCTTTGGCCGGGCAACTGAAAATTATATTGAAAAATAGAAGAAGGTGAGACCCGTTTAAGGCCATGTCTATATGAAACCGTAACTAAGGAGGCGCAATGACAAATCAGAAGTGGAAAAAACGGTGGTATATGATGCTTTTATGGGTCTTTTTTTTCGTTCAATCCGCCTCTGCCTATGGTGCATCCGGTACTTACCCGGAGTGTGTGAAAGGGTGCCAGCCCGGCAACCAGAATTGTATTGCCTGCTGCCGTACTTCTTTTCAGGGCTGTGAAAACCAGAGCTATTTGGATTGCCTTGGCCAGTGCGCTTATCAGCCCGATTGTCACCAGAAATGTGACCCGCAATATCCGGGTGTTTTGGGGTGTGCCGAACAAAAAAAAGTGTTCTATTGCCCCTTCTGGAAAGATCCGTCGCGGTATCCAACCTGGTATGAGTGTCAATTCAATTGCCAGCAATGGGATCCGGCCCAGCAAAGATGTGTCGGCCAGGCCAGCAATTCCTGCCGATAGAAACCGGATTTTCTGGAAGCCAATCCGCCGCCGATATCTGGCTCCGCCGGACCCTTCTTTCAGGGCCTGCAGGGCCGTTTTTACCACCAGCAGCCCATAACGGTCATCTGAAAATGCCGGATGGACCTGGTAGGCACGAATTCTTTTTTCAAGAGGGCCCAGTTTTCCCTGGGTTTCATTGGCCCGGGTCCAGGGGATGCCGGCCACCAATACCAGTCCAAGCCAGAGGCAAAGGGCTTTTCGGATCATCGCATGTTTCCTTTCGGGCCCGGTCCATATTTGGACTTGTCGTGGACAACCGCCATACAGCCCTGGTTGAACAGGTTCCGGGCAAAACATTCGATCCCGATATCGGCACCGAATACCATGTGCATGAACATGCTGCGGTTGCCCACGGCAATGCTTTTCCCCGGAAAATCCAGGGCCAGGGTGTTTTGGGGAAGGGAGGTCATATAACCGGAAAAGGGGAAGCGGATATTTTCTGCATCCTGGTCAAAGAACCGGTACCCGGCAGGATAGGCAAAGACCTGGTGTTTTCCCGTGGAAAGGGTCAGGTAAAAGGCATCCCCCGGTTCGTTGCAGAAAAAGCCCACCCCGTTCTTACACAAAAACGCGTTGTCGGGAAAATGGGCGAGGCCCACCCCTTCCAGAAGGATGAGGGCGATTTTATGGCGCCCAAGATTGGATCGGATCAAGTTTTTGATGTCCCTTAGATCCTCAACAGTTCCCAGGGGGGTGTACACGGGGATCTGGAAATTGTTTTCCGGAATATTTATGGGTTTTCTCAGGGTGGTGCCCAGGGTTTTAAAGGCAAGGCCCTGTCTGGCCGCAACCAGAAAATCCGGCATGAGGCCTTTATCCTGGGGAATGTCGAGATCCGGCTGTTCGGATAAAAATAAGGTGATCCATTCTTCTTTGGAGACCATGGCTTCGATTTTTCCAAGGGATTTCAGGGACTCAATGACGGCCATGTCCTTTGAGCTGGGGGAATGAATACCGCAGTACCGGGCCGACCAGTTGGAACAAATGGCCAAACCGTCCAGGCCGGATAAATCCATTTCGCCTTCCAGGGGAACCAGGCCCCCGGTGCCGACAATCACCGGTGTATAGCCCGAGGCTTGGATAAATTTTCGGGCTTCGGCCATGGCCGCGCCATTGGATTTTTCACGGATGTCTTCGGGGTGGTCAAAATGGCGGTTGGCAAAAAATTGCTGGACATAACTCAGGCAGACCAGGTCGGGGTGATAAGCGTCCATCAGATCCAAGGCGGTCCGGGTTACCCAGGCATTGGCCTGTTCATCCACATCCCCGGGATAGGGGGTGTCACTGAGGACCCGGCACACCATCTGGACCATGGGATCATTGTCCTGTTTTTTCCGGCCGGTTTCAAGGTCAAACTGGTTCTGCCATTCCCGTGCGTCAATAATTGCCAGGCTCATAGGCGTTGCCCTCCTTGGTTTTGTTTTTCTGCTTGTTTCGCGTCCCAGGCCACCTTGGTGCCCAGCATGGCAATGGGTGTCCTGCAGACGGGACAGGTATTGTCCGGGGCTAGGAATTCGTCAAGACGGTCGCCTGAACAGCCCAGGCTGAAGCGGTTGATGACCGCAGATGTGCAATGGGGGCACAGGGTGTTCACCCAGTCGGAGCCGACAAAATTATGAAAATAGATATAGGGCAATAATTTTCTGGAAGAATCAAGGGCCAGGCTCATGCGTTCAATGTTCGGATACAAGGAGCCTTTCATATTGTGCTCGGGCAGAAGCCTGAACACGTGCCAGGGGATGGAAGGGTTGATGTCGTGGATAAATTGGGCGATTTCATGCAATTCATGGTAATTGACATCTTCGATTACCGGCGAGGCAATTTCCACATGGCAGAGATCTGCAAAGGTGTTGATGTTGCGAAGAATGGGATCAATGCTTTCTATGCCCACATATTTTTGATAAAATTCATTTGAAAAGCCCTTAAGTCCCACATGGACAAAAGAAAAAATTTCAGCCATCATTCGGGTGGCTTCTTCGGTGGTGTATCCGTTGGTCAGGCATCCCATGGGGATATCTGCCTTTTGGGCATATTTTTTTACCCGCAAAAGACTTGGCAGGGACACGGCCGGTTCGTTGACATTGAAGATGATGTTGTGGCACCCGAGCTTTTGGGCCATGGCCACCAGCTTTTCAGGGGCAAACGCATACATCACCTCCTGGACATGGTCCGGGCTCTGGCAGGCAATAAATCCGTTGGCGCAGTACCGGCATCGAAAATTGCAGCCGGCAGTCCCGATGATCATGGAACGGGAGCCTGGATAGGCGTGATAAAACGGGACCGATTCTACCCGGGAGGCGGAATAGGTCGACCATTTGTCCGGATATCGTTCAACCACGGCTCCCTTTTCTTCCTGAAACATGCCGCAAAAGCTTTTGCCAATGGCAAGATCACAGGTTCGCTCGCAATAATTACACTTCATGGGGTCTCCTCTGTATTTTTTAAATTAGTATTTGTTTCGGGGTAACGACACACAGGCCTTTCTGGGTGGTATCCCTTTGGATATTGTCGCCCAGCACCCTGGGGGGCCGGATAGTCCCACCACCCCACATTGGAGGGAAAGGGATGGATTTGTTTGTTTCTAATGGCCGAGATGGTTGCAAACTGGAGATCGGCATAAATTTTTTCCTTGCCATAGACATTGCCTGCCCAGCTGATCCGTGATGGTGACAAGGTTTTTACAAGGACCATCTGAAAACCTGCACCCGGCGATGCCCAAAAGGAGAAAACCCAGGGGCAAAATTATTTTGATGATGTTAACAGCCTTCATCCCACCTCCCAAAACACCAGGGCGGACCGGTTGCCCGAAGGCCATACAACCCTGCCATCGGTGTGGCTGAGATTTTTTTCCAATAGCCGTGACAAAAAGACGTCATGTTCACTGGTCTTCCCAAGGTCCAGGCGGTTTTTCAGATCCGCCAGGGCCTCATCAAAAGAAGTGTGGGTCCAGCCCGGCCAGGAGCCGTCGGATTCCATGATCACATCCGGATAGATGTCCATGGCCAGCAGCATGTTATAGGCCACCTGGAAGTTGGGGCTGTCATAGGGCTGGCCAAAGACCCTGAGAGAGGCTTTGGCCATGACGGCATGGGCAAGGGGGGCCCGCAGCAGCAGGATACAGGCCCGGGTGGCGGTGGCCGTCATTTTATCAACAAAACCCCTGAAATCTTTTACCCCGTACATGGAATGGGAAGCCAGGACATAATCATGGGGGGCGATGGGGTGGTCTGGCCAGGTGCCCGTGAGAATCTCAATGTTTTTGATCTGTTCCCCCAGAATTTTTTCTTTCAACACCTGCTGCATGGCCGATGAGGGCTCCAATGCCGTGACCTTTGCCGCATGGGGGGCGACCAGAAGGGACCATTTGCCCGTTCCGGCCCCAATGTCCAGCAGGGTTGAACCGGGATTCTCCTTGAATTTTTCCACAAGAAAATTCCGGGACGAATCCGGCCTGGACCACCGCTCTTCCACCATTTTGTCAAACTGCCGGGCCTTGTGTTTCCAGAAATCTTCTTCCTGGTGTTCCCTTTGCCTGTCAAAGGCCCGGGATTGAATGTCCGAAAGCTGTTCCCATAATCGAAACCAATCGGTCAGCTGTTCCATTTGTCTCCTTTCATATTTGTGCGGCAAGCACGGGAAGGTTTCTTTTCGTAGGTCTTGTTGCAAATAATTGTTTTTTTTAGCAGGGGCACACAGATTTTCCGGTCCACGCCGTCAAGGACCCGGAGCACGCGTATGCCAATGCCATAGGCGGCTGCCAGGATCTCTGCGACCTGCCGATCGTTCAGGTCAAAGGCAAAAATTTCTTTGTAAACTTCTTTGACCAGATCCGGCACGGACAGATCTGCAAATTGTTCCGGATAGGCAATGCCGGCAAGCCATAGGGGAAAAATCACCGCCGATTCCGCCGTGGGCCGGTTAAAAATAAAAACCCCTGCCGGCTGGGCATAAATCTGCTCAAGCTGCACTGCCCGTATATTTCGACATTGGGGATTTTGGATGATATCTTCCACGGTGCCGGAATTGATGATGAGAATATCCGGGTTCCAGTCCAGCACCTGCTCCATGGAGACCTCTCCCAGACCCGAATGCAGACCGGTCCGCTGGCCGATGGTGGTCACGGTCTCGGCGGCATTCAGGCAGCCGGCAAGCTCTATCCGCTCCTGCATAAAGGTGTCTCCGCCCAGGGTCACCAGGTGGCTGGGGCTGTATCCCTGGAAGATTTTTTTGCGCTGTGCTGCAGGGATATCCTTTGTCCTTTCCCTTACCAGAGCCATGGTCCTGTCCAGAAAGGTCACATAGGCCTCCGCCCGTTCCGGGGTTTTAAAAACATATGCGTAAAACCGGATTTCCCGCTGGATATCCGCCATCCCCTCTCCCATGCTGTCTTCCAGAAAGGCCACGGGGATCTGGGTTTTCCCAAGGACGATGGCGCCGTCAATGTCCCCGGCAATGGCAATATCCGGTTTTGACAAGATGAGCGGTTCAATATTGATGCTGCCCGAAGTGGTCCGGGGGCCTGGCAGGTCTTGGATGGGGGGATAATTTTCCTGTACCAGCCTTGACATCTTCAGGGTGTTGGTCACGGCGCAGAGCCTGTCCTGGATGCCGAGAATAAAGGCCACCTGGCCCGTGGGGCCTCCCAGCAGGGCAATGCGGTTTAAGGGATCTGCCACGTCAAAGGTGCGGTTCTTCATGTCCGTAAGGGTGCGGGATGCTTTTCCGAGCGTTGTCTGAGCCCTTTTGGGGATCAGATAATGCCCGGACAGGCCGAGTATAAAAAGGACTGAAACAAAGAGCCAGAAAATATGTTTTTTTGTCATGGGTGTGGTGTCTTTCAAATCATGGCCCCGGTCATCCTTTGACTTCTGAATCACCGGGGCCGGTATTTGTCCGGTTTGTTAAAAGGTTAGTGACGCACCCACCAGAAAACTCCTGCCGGGTTTTGGACCATGTCCTTCTTCATAATCTTCATCAAAAATATTTTTAACTTCAACGAAAATGTCCGTGGACAATTTTGGCGTCAATGAAAATTTTTGGTTCAGTTTGAGGTTGCACAAAACAAAATCATCAAGGGTCACCGGATTGTTGGAATTGTCAAATTCGGTCTGTTCGCCCGTGTAGATGGTCTGGAAGGAGGCGGACAACCCAAAGTCAAAGGCATACCGGGCGTCCAGAGTTGCCTTGTGCTCGGGAATGAATTCCGCATCCCTTTCGGCACTTGCACTGTCTGCCCTCTCTTTGGCCGTAAGATAGGTATATCCCAGGCCGACATCCAGACGCCAGGGGGTCATGATGCCCAGGCTGGTTTCAATTCCCTTGATATCGGTTTCTCCCTTGTTTAACTGGGTTTTCACCCCGGCAATGGTTTCATTGACGATCCTGTCTTCGATATCATTGAAAAAGACGGCTGCGGAAAAGGTGACATACTCGCCAAATCGTTTGTCCCCGCCGATTTCGAAGGCAATGGTTTTTTGGGGTTTAAGGTCCTTGTTTCCGCCGGACAGAGTGCTGTAAAGCTCCTGCATCTGGGGGAAGCGGGTTTTTTTACCCACAGAGGCATACAGATTGAAATCATCGGTCACATCATAGGCAATGCCTGTCTGGGGGTTCCAGACATGGGTCTTGTCCCTGTCTATGCCGCCATGGGCCTTGATCGGGTCGTGGACGTCATAGCTGATTCCGGCTTTGACCAATAATTTTTCAAAAAAACGGACCTCATCTTCAATGCCCAGCGAGTATACATCCACTTCATATTCCTGCTCGGGCTGGAGCCCGACCGAATCAAAACCCCTGATAACCGTAACGGTGGCAGCATCAAAATAGTCCTGCTGGACATGGTTGTCCTTCATATAGGTGATCCCCATCTTTATAAGACTTGCATCTCCAAAATCCAGATATGCCTGGATATCACCGCCCAGGGTATAGTCATCGTATGCGCTTTCTTCAAACCATTTTCTTTTGGTGGTATGATCGGCATCCCAGCTTACATCTTTCAGGCTGTCGTTGTGGTCCACATAATAGATCCTGGCTTTCATGGTCAAAATATCGGTGAAATCATGCTCGCCCACCAGGTTCAGATGCCATTGCTTCCATTCGTCAAACTCCCAGTATCGGTATGTTTCCGTGGGGTTGCCTTTTTTATTGTCATGGTAGTCAAAGGACAGGTAGAGTTTGGAGGTGTTGTCATATTCGTAACCGATTTTTGAGTTAAAGGTATTGTTGTCATAGTCGCTTAGATCCCGGGTGCCGCCGTCTTCATTAAATTCAGTGCCAAGACCTGTCCGAAGATTTCTGGGATCAAAGTTGTCGGACAGTTCAAATCCGTCTGATTTCCGGTGGCTGCCGGTTATCCAATAGTTGAATTTTCCCTGGGACCCCCCATGGTTCGCCACAAAGTTCTGGGTATTGTTTTCCCCAAAGGAGGTGGCCACGTTGGTATAGGGTTTTGTTCCGCCTTTTTTGGTAATGATGTTGATCACCCCGCCCATGGTGTTGGGGCCGTATAATACGGAAGAGGCCCCTTTGGTGACCTCGATTCTGGAGATGGTATCCACGGGAATCTGGCTTAGGTCCAGAGACCCGTTGTAGGAAACATGGGCGGGAACCCCGTCGATCAAGAGTTTTAGATCCCTCTGATCAAACCCCCGAAGCTTTAAACTGGCCTGACCTTTGTTGGCGGTCTGGATATCCACACCCGGCACCAGCTCCAGCGCATCGGCCGCTGTCTGGGCCCCCTGCATCTTTATGTCCTCCATGGACACCACATCAATGGTGGTGATTTTGTCGGTTTTATCCGATTTGCCGACCACCAGCACCTGGCCCAGGTCAAATACCTGGCTTGCCGTTTCCTCTGCTGCCAGCACCAGGCCGACAGGTATCATCATCAAGAGAATCAGATAAAACAATACGCGCGTTGTCACTTTCATAATTTCCTCCGTAAAATAGATCGATTTTGTTGTCCTCAACTTTAAACTCCTGTGTGGATGCTCTTTCTTCCTTTTAAAAG
>JAHIVS010000227.1 GCA_018816605.1 Pseudomonadota bacterium | reverse complement strand
GTTTTGCGGCTTTCTTTTGTCCATTATACCTCCGGTGATGAGATTACACAACTGATTGAAGGCCTTGGTGCTGCACTGAATTAAGCCAAAAACATAAGGAGGTATCATGAATAGAAACAAACCCCTGATTTTTTTATTACTCACAACCATGCTGTTTATTTCAATCAATAGTTTTGCCGGGGAAACCTATCAGTTAAAACTATTTTTTGGACTGTCCCGGTCAAACGGCCACGGGGTGTCCCTGGAAGAATGGCAAACCTTTGAAAAAGAAAGTCTGGCAAAGGCATTTTCAGGATTTAATGTGGTGAATTCAACCGGATATTACAAAGGCAAACCAGAACAATGTAAAATCGTCACCTTGATTTGCGGAGAGGAAGAGATCAAAAAAGCCACGGCCCTGGCCGGGCAATATGCAAAAACCTTTGACCAGGAATCGGTGATGATGGTCAAGGGAGCTGTTTTGGAGTGGAGTTTTATTGGCAGCAATGATTAACACCAAGGAAAATGTAACCTAAATTTTAAACGTCTCGGCCCAATGCCTTTTTCAAAGGCAGGTTTGAGCAATTTCCCGCCCCTGGCTCTTTTTACAATTCTGTTGATATTTGACTTTGATTCTTTTTTTAAATAAGGTTCGGTTACACCATTCTACTGAAGGAGGAGCGTCCATTGAAAACCAGATGGATTCAGAGAACCGACCTGATTGAGACCATGGAAAAAATTTTCGATCCCATTCCCATTCCCATTATCCTCGTGGACGGGAACATGAAGGTTCAGCTGGTCAACAAGGCATTTGCCCAATTCCTTGATTACAAGAAGGAAAACATGATCGGAAAAAGCGCGGTGGCCCTGGATAAAAACACCCGCTGGCCCCATGTGTTCAAGAGCCGGCAAGCGGAAATCGCATGGAAGCATACCTTTGTCAATGGGAAGACAGCCGTTGTTCACCGTATCCCCGTCCTGGATGAAGAGAATAGGGTGGCCTATGGATTCGGGATGGTTCTGTTTGAAACCGTTGAGAACATGAAGGAAATCATCCAGAAAAACAAATTACTGGAATCCCAGCTGAAACATTATGAAAAGGTGCTTTCACAGATCAATACCACCCGATACACCTGGGATCATATCTGCGGACAAAGCCTTTCCATAAGGCAGACGGTCAGAATGGGCAAAAAAGCGTCTCAAACGGTTTCGAATGTCCTGTTAACCGGTGAGAGCGGGACCGGCAAAGAGCTCTTTGCCCATGCCATTCACCATGGCAGCCAGAGAAAATCAAGTCCGTTCATTAAGATCAACTGTGCCGCCATACCCGCGCAATTGATCGAATCCGAACTTTTCGGGTATGAGGAGGGTGCGTTTACCGGGGCCAGGAGGGGCGGGAAAAAGGGGAAATTTGAGCTGGCAGACAAGGGCAGTATTTTTCTGGATGAAATCGGGGATCTACCCTTGGATATGCAGGCCAAATTGTTGCGGGTTCTACAGGAAAAGGAATTTGAAAGAATCGGCGGGAATCGGACCATCCAGGTGGATGTCCGGGTGATTGCAGCAACCAATAAAAATTTAAAGCAGATGTGCCGGGAGGGGCTCTTCAGATCGGATCTCTTCTTCAGGTTGAATGTAATGTCCATACAGATTCCTTCATTAAAGGAACGGATGGATGACCTTCCGGTTTTAATTGAGGTTTTGCTGGATAAACTGGCCCAAAAGCTGGACAAAAAACGGATCCCCATCTCTCAAGACGCACTTGCCGGACTGGGGGGATATCATTGGCCGGGCAATATCAGGGAACTTGAGAATATGCTTGAGCGGGCCATGATCCTTGCGGACCGGGATATCATCACTCGTGAGCATCTTGCCCTTCCACAGGTGATCTCCGACCAGCCCCTTGTTCCGTCAGCCTGTTCTTTGAAAACCATTGTTGAAACCGTCGAAAAAAATGCCATAGCCGCCTGTCTGAAACAGGTGGGCGGGAACCGTTCAGAAGCGGCGAGAATACTTGAAATCAGCAGATCCGCTCTCTATGACCGACTCAAAAAGTTCAATCTCTAAAGATTGTCCTAAATTCCGACATCTGTCTTGAATTCCGGGCAACTTCTGTGAGAGCCGCAAGCAACATTGTTCTGGCTCGATACCGCCCCTGAAAACTGTCCTAATTTCCGGACACTCGCTTAAAATATCCGGACCGTTAATCTTTGCCTTATCCTGTGGAGACGGGCTTTTTGATCGATGCTGAGTCGCCTGGTATAAAGTTTGCTAATTACGATATAACAGATTGGCTGATAACCAAAGGCACCTCATAAGGAAAATACCAAAAAACCATAAATCGCTATAAGGAGTTTAAAATGGAAAGACGAGGATTGTTACAAATGGCAGGTCTGTTTTTCTTGATTTTCATCCTTTCATCCCCCCTCAAGGCTGAACAACCCATTAAGATAGCCCAGCTTGTCTGCCTGACAGGACCCTATGAGGCCTATGCCAGGCAGGCGGTGGAAGGGTTCAAACTCGGACTTGAATATGCGACAGATAATACCTTTACGGTGCTTGGAAGGCCAATTGAGGTGATTGTCAAGGACACCCAGATGAAACCGGACATGGGCAAACAGCTGCTCACGGCAGCTTTTCAGGATGACCGGGTCGATATCGCAGTGGGACCCGTATCCTCTGCCGTGGCCATGGCATGTCTGCCGGTGGCTTTGGAATTCAAAAAAATCCTGATTGTGGAACCGGCCGTGGCCGATTCCATTACCGGAAACGCATGGAACCGTTATATTTTCAGGACCGGCCGGAATTCATCCCAGGATGCCATTGCCGGAGCAACCGCCATTGGCGGGCCCGGTGTAAACGTGGCCTACATAGCACAAGATTACACCTTTGGCCGGGACGGGGTTGCAACGGCAAGGGAAGCGCTTGCAGCCACCGGGGCAACAGTGGTCCACGAAGAGTACATGCCCCTGAATACGGTTGATTTTACCGCACCCGCCCAAAGAATTATTCAGGCCATGGCCAAGGTGACGGGCAAAAAATACCTGGCCATCTACTGGGCGGGTAAAAACAACCCCACGGCAAAACTGAACGCCATGAAGCTGGACAAACGATATGGGATCAACCTGGCCGTGGGCGGCAACATCATCGATGTGCTCAAAACCTATAAAACCCTTGTGGGGGCAGAAGGCGGCAATTACTATTACTATGAAAGCCCGAACAACAAGATCAACGACTGGCTGGTAACTCAGCATTTCAAACGGTTCAATTCACCGCCTGATTTTTTTACCTGCGGCGGAATGACCGCTGCCCTTGCCGTGGTGAAAGCATTAAAAACAGCCCAGAGCACAGACACGGAGGCCTTGATCAAAGCCATGGAAGGGATGCACTTTGACACCCCCAAGGGCGAAATGGTTTTCAGGAAAGAAGACCACCAGGCCCTCCAGGACATGTACGCCTTTAAAATCACCACCCGCAAGGATGTGGACTGGGGAATCCCCCAAGTGACCAAGGTGATTTCATACAAACAGATGAATATTCCCATCAGAAATCAAGACCGCTAACCGGAGCCTTCATGAATTTTATACCTGCAATTGAAACCCGGAATCTGTCCATCTGCTTTGGCGGCCATGTGGCCGTGGACAGCCTGAACATGAAGGTTGAACCCTTCTGTCTCAAATCCATAATAGGACCCAACGGTGCTGGCAAGACCACCCTTTTCAACCTTATTTCCGGACAATACAAACCCAGTTCCGGGCAGATCCTGTTCAACGGGAAGGAGGTCACCCGAATGGGGGTGGCCAAACGGGCAAAACTTGGTATCGGCCGGTCATTCCAGCTGACCAATATTTTTCCGAACCTTTCGGCTCTGGAAAACGTTCGGATCGCGGCCCAGTCCACAAGAAACATCGGCATGGTGTTCTGGAAAGATTATAAATGCTACCCCGAGCTTGAGGAAACCGCATTTGCCTTTTTAAGCCAGGTGGGGCTTGAAGATAAATATCTGCACGAAGCACGCCTCCTGACCCACGGGGAACAGCGCAAACTTGAAATTGCCATCCTCCTCGCCCTTGACCCCAAAGTGCTGCTCCTTGACGAGCCCACAGCCGGCATGAGCCTTGAAGATGTCCCGGGAATTCTTGAGATCATCCAGAAGATCAAATCTCTCAAGACCCGGACCATTCTTCTGGTCGAGCATAAGTTCGACATGATCATG
>JAHIVS010000226.1 GCA_018816605.1 Pseudomonadota bacterium | reverse complement strand
TTGTTCCGGACATTGAAATATCGGCCGGAATATCCGGATAAACCTTTTAAAACCTTATTTGAAGCCAGAGAATGGGCCAATCGTTTTATTCATTGGTATAATAAAGAGCACCTGCATAGCAGTATCCATTTTGTTACCCCGGAAGACAGGCATAACGGCAGGGATATAAAAATTTTTGCAAACCGGCAGCATGTATATCAGGAAGCTAAATTAAAGAATCCTGAAAGATGGTCAGGAAAAACAAGAGATTGGAACCCTGTCACAGAGGTTGTTTTAAAGAAATTCAAAAAAGTTAAAAAAAATTCCGAAAAGCTGAAGAAGGCTGCATGAAAATGTTGAAAGTAGCGTCACAATAGCAAAATTTTCTCATGGGTGAGAATGGGCTTCAATTACCCGTCGGAACCCATGAGGAAATTTTGCGGTAAACTTGAGAAATTTTTTTTAGGAAAAGACGACAACTTGCTTGACACACATCGACAACAATATCCGCAAAAAATAGGCCGAACGCAAGAGAAAAATCGCAAAAAATTCAAACACCCCATGTTCAAAACATCCAATATTCATTATGAATTTGACGGCCGCACTGTGGAGAATCATGCCCTCGGAGCCCAATCTCATATGCATTCTCCTTAGGCGGGATACAGATGAGATTGGGCGTATTCAATGGCGATGAGGGGCTACCAGGAACAAAGAGCGACAATGACACCACCGACAGCACAGATAAGCGGAGTGGCTCCCGCACCGGCAAGAAGCAAGCCAATGGTCAAAAGGACACCTCCACCTGAGATCAATTCAAGCTCTTCGTCTGTCAGTTCTGAATCGCTGCCCATGGCCGGTAATACAAGGTATTCATTTTCATCGTCTTCAACTTTGACTGAAATAACAGGATTTTCATCCATTGCCCCGTAGTTTTCATCCCTGAGAACTGTTTCAGGGTTTTTGAGAAGCTGATTCTTAAATTCTGGGTCTGCCCATGTTTTGGCAAGAACATTGACATAGGACTCCATCCGGCTGCTCAACTGCTCGCTGAGCTTGGGCATGTCCTTTGCCAGCAGTTCCTTAATGTCTTTTACCGTTGCTCCCTCAGGAATTCCTTCAGGTCTTTGTAAAATGACCAAGGCATGCTGACCCGGAGCTTGTTCAAGCACATGAAGGGTTTTTCCATCGGGGATCTCGAGTCCGAGTTCCTCTTTTACCGCCTCTTTGGGATTGCTGAGCAGCGCCTGGCGAAAATTTTGATTTTCAATGGCCTTGGATAGTGATTTGAGTTTGATTTCAGATGCAAAAGCTGTTGCCATAATTTTTGTCTCCTTTGTATAAATTTGACCCGATTGCCACATACATTGATGTGAATTTTTCTGATGTAAGGTTTTCCAATGTGCAGTTACTATACACGGTTTTTATCCGCTCAGATCAAGGGCAATCTCCGTTAAATTCTGTGAATTAAGAGCTGAACCGCCAAGAATAAAGGGGTCCACGAAATTCATCACTTGAGTTGATTTTGATAAAGAAGAAGAAAAATATTTTTTTTTCAAAAACCTTAGTTCATTTGCTTAAAAGTCCTGAGATTCCGTGCTGAATTACAACCGGCGGATTGGTAGGTGTTTTTGAGATGACCTTTTTGATGAACAAAATTGCTCGAAGCACGTTACCAAGCAACAACCAAAGTTTGGATTGTGTTTAAACGCGCGTTTGTTTTGGGATGAAAGTGGTAGGTGAGCGGTTGCCTTAAAAAAACTATTCCACTGGAAAATTAAAATAGGTATCGGGAAAGGGCTCGTTGTCCAGGGTAAAATGCCACCACTCCTGGTCATAGGGGGTGAACCCGTGCTTGACCATCAGGATCTGGAGAAGCATGCGGTTGGACCGCTGTTCCGGGGTTACGGCCTGGCTTAAGGGCCAGGAGACAGGTCCGAAAAAATCAAAGGCAGACCCCATATCCAGTTCCGGGTGGCTTGAAGAAGGATCGCCCGATGGATCAGGGGACAGGGAAATAAGGGTAAGGTCCACGGTACTGCCCCGGCTGTGGCTGGATTTTGCGGCAATGTAACCGTCCGTGAAAAGGTCTTTTTTGTCCACATCCGGATAAAAGCGCTCTTTCATCCGGATATCAGACCTGTCCTCGGCCCATTGGACAAAATGGTCCACAGCAGCCTGGGGTCGGTAGGCATCAAAAATTTTTATTCCCAGACCAAAGGGTTTTAATTCAGCCTGAACCTTTGCCAGGGCCTTGGCAGTATCCCCATGGACGATGCAGACATCTGCCGTGTAGCCGTCAATTTTTTTTCCGATAAAATTGTTATGTCCAAAATACCGCAATTCCACCACCAGGCCGGGGATCTCCCTGTCCGCATACACAAAGCCTTCTGGCAAAGGGGATGAGGCGGATATGGCAATTGCCATGGGCCCCAAGAGAAGCATCATTGAAAGGGCCAGGGTGAAACGCTTTAACAGCCCCGGTGTTCTTTTATTCCCGGGTCTTTTTTGTGACATCATGCGGGTCTCCTCAAGTAATACAGAATTTTCTTTTTTGCTTAAGCTGAAAACCCGGAGGATGTCAAGAAAAACCGTGGACCAGCCATGGAAAAGGGCAGAAAATTTAACACAGGCATCTGGCCAAAGTAAATTCCTCGCCTCCTTTCTTTTTTTTTGATATGAAAAACAGACAGGGTTGCATATACCGAATTTTTTGTCATAATTTAAGAAACCCGGTCGCTTACCAAAAGGAGAACCCATGTATTATTGCACCTATGAATCCCCGGTGGGGCTGTTGCGCCTGACCGGAGGAGACCGACTTGAAACCTTGACCTTTCCTTTGAGTAAAACCCGAAAGGAACCAAAATCAACCTGGACAGAAGACACCAGGCCCTTCTCAAAGGTCCTGGCCCAGCTGGATGCCTATTTTGACGGGTCCCTTAAATGCTTTAACCTGATCCTGGACCGGGATCTGAAGATACAGGGAACCGATTTCCAGCAAAAAGTCTGGAAAGAATTGCTCAAAATTCCCTATGGCCAGACCATTTCCTATGGACAATTGGCAGAAAGAATCGGCAATCCCACAGCCTTTCGGGCTGTGGGTCTGGCCAATGGAAAAAACCCCATTTCCATTATCATTCCCTGCCACAGGGTCATTGGAAAAGACGGCAGTCTCACCGGTTTTGGGGGTGGAATTGATGTGAAAAGGCAATTGCTTTCCCTGGAACAGGCCAATGGATAGAACCCGGGGAGCGGCTCTGCACCCGGTGCGTTTCCGGATTTGGGTGATTGTTTTTCTGGGCGTTTTGGTTCTGCCGGCCATGGCCATGGGCGATGGCCCCGTTTTCCATTTTGTACAGATCACGGACACCCATCTGGGAATACCCGTGAACAGGGTCCGGACAGCCAGGGTGGTGGATGCGGTGAACGCGCTTCCCATGGAGGCCGTGTGCGTGGTTCATACAGGGGATATCATTGACAGGTCACGCCTGGCAGACACCGGCGTCATGGCAGACGCTATCTTGGTTTTCAAAGGCCTGAAACCGCCGGTTCATTTTCTGCCGGGCAACAACGACATACGGCTTGGCGTGTGGCGCCCCACCCAGACGGACAAAACCAATTATGAACACTATTTTGGCAGCCTGATCTCCCGAGCCGAGTATAAGGGGGTTGTTTTTTTGTTTGCCTATACCGATCCTTTGCGTCGGTCTGTTACCGTGAAGGGGTATGATCCCCTTGGGGCAGTGGAAAAAGATCTGGCGGCAGCCAATGGAAAGCCCATTATCCTGTTTCACCACGGACCCAGCGTACAAGATTTTTATAACAATCGGGCCCACGGAGGGTGGGGAGAAACAATCAAGGCAAACTGGGTGAAGCTTGTGAATCGATATAATGTCAAGGCGGTCATCGCAGGTCATTTCCACAGGGACGAACTCCATTGGCTGGGCAAAGTGCCCTTGTATGTATCCCCGCCTGTGGCCGAAAAATGGGGACGTCAGGCCTGCTTTCGGATATATGAGTACCGGGATGGAAAGGTCGGGTATACCACACAGTATCTGGAGTAAGCACCCCAAAAGGAGAAAATCATGTTTGTACTGGGAATACAGGGAAGTCCGAGAAAAAATGGGAATTCGGAGTATCTGTTAACTGCGTTTTTAGAGGCCTGTAATTCCTTGGGGGCCAAAACCCGGGTGATTCATCCTGAAAAACTGGAGATTGGACCCTGCCGGGAGCTGCTTGTCTGTGAAAAAAAAGGGTTCTGTCCCATAAGGGATGAAATGGAGGAAAAAGGGTATTCCCTGGTCAAACAGGCCGATGTGGTGGTGCTGGCATCCCCGGTCTTTTTTTACAATGTCACGGCCCAGGCAAAGGTCTTCATTGATCGCTGCCAGATGTTCTGGGGCCGGAAATACAAATTAAAGCTGATAGATCCGGACGGATATCACCGCCGGGGATTTTTACTGGGGGTGGGGGCATCGGGGGGAAAACGCCTTTTTGAAGGAATGGAACTGACGGCAAAATATTTTTTTGATGCCATTTCTGCTGATTATTCCGGTTCCTTGACCTATCGAAATGCAGAAAATGCAGGGGATCTTGCGGTCCGGCCCGGGCTGTCACGGCAGATTCAAGATGCGGCAGGGAATCTTCTTGAGCCCCTGATCCATAAAAAAAGCATATGGATCATATCCGGACAGGATGCCTGCCGCAGCCAGATGGCGGCCGCCTTTGTCAAGACGTTTGTAAAAGGCAAGCTTCTCGTGCTGACCGCAGGCCTTGATCCGGCAGCCCAGGCTGATCCGGACATGGTAAAGATCATGGCCGAGAAAAATCTGGATCTCAAATACCGCTCCCCCCGATCGCTATCCGATGTCCTGGCCCAGGAACGAAAGCCGGACCGCGTGATCTTTATGGGGTCAAAAGAAGCCCTGCCGGACTTGCCCTTTGGGGGTGTCGCCTGCTGGGACCTTTCAAAACCCGCCAGTAATACCCCGGACAAATTAAAAAAACTCAGGGATGAGATTGAAGTGCGGGTAAAGAAACTGACCCCTTCCCTGGCATCATTGTTTTAGGGTAATGGGAGCGTCTTTTGTTCCGGCATAAAAGACAATGATATCTGCCGGCCCAGAGCCCTGGTTCTTCCCGGAATGCCAGGTATCGACCACTTCAACAATGGGGTCGCCGGCTTTCATCTGCAGGGTTTTGCCTGTTTTGGTCGTTACAGTGAGTTCTCCGCTGATCAGGACGCCTGCATTGATAACCGGATGGGTATGAAGGGGCAGGGTGGTGCCGGCCGGAATGCGGATTCTCAGGATGGTCACCTCGGGCTGTCCCTGGGGATATGGGATCAAAGGAGTGCCGTCCCAGCTATGGGTGGACTTTGCCAGAACCGCAACCGTGACTTTTTCCTGGGTATCCGATCCCAGAGCTGTTGTTGCGGTGAACGTCAATACCAGGCAAAAAACGAGAAAATAAAATTTTGGTTTCATGGGGGTCCTCAGATTTTCAGAGCCGGAACCAGGGTGGCCAGCACTTTTTTGGAAAAATTATCCAGGTTGTCAAACAGGATGCCGAAACGCGTCTGGCGTCCTTCCAATTGGGAACTTCTGATATCGCCCTTGATGGAAAGGGTCTCAAACTGACCATAGGGCAATTGCAGGACAACAGGGGTCATTCTGCAGCAGTCGAGGGGGGGGCAGCTGTCAACCATGCAGAGGCAACCGTTTTTATTGAGATTGACGATCACCCCCTCAAGGCAGGCGTTGTCCAGGTTTAACCGGACCGGAAGAAAACAGTTCACTCTTTTTTTGGACCGGATATTACAACTTTCCACCTCTTTGGGATATTCCAGGAAAAGAAGATAGTCCGGGTCCTTTATGGACCGGATGATGTGGGAGCTAAACCCAAAGACATCGTCGGACAGAAGATATTTCACCTTCAGCAATTCCCCGGATGTCAGACCACTTTTTTCCCCGCTTTGGTCGGCCATTTGCACGATGAGATATTTTCCCACCTGCATGCCGATGAGTTCGCTGGATATGGCCCTTTCCGGGTCCTCCGGCTCAAGGAGCAATGAGGTGCCCAGTTCTATAAACAGTCGCTGGCTTCGGTTAAAAGGCATTGTTTTTTTTGTCATGTGCTCACCTGCCGCCCCTTCGGAACAATACGATTTTTATGGTTTCAAATATGATTAACAGGTCCAGAAATAGTGACAGATTGTTAATATAATACAGGTCGTATCTGAGCTTTTCAACAGAATCCCCCAAAGAAGCGCCATAGGGGTACATGACCTGTGCCCAGCCAGTTATGCCGGGCTTGAGCGCATGTCTTTCCGGATAATAGGGAGTGACCTTGCTGATCTGCTCCACAAACTCCGGCCGCTCGGGCCGGGGGCCGATAAAGCTCATATCTCCCTTGAAAACATTTATCAGCTGGGGGAGTTCATCAATTCGTGTTTTCCGCATGAATGCCCCGAACAGGGTTGCCCGTGGGTCATTTTCCTGGGCCCAGGAGGCGCCTGTTTCTTTTTCGGAATCCCTGGCCATGGACCTGAATTTGTAAATGGTAAAAATTTTGCCGTTAAGACCCACCCGTTGCTGGGAATAGAGAACCGGCCCCGGAGAATCCAGTTTGATCAAAAGGGTGATCACCGGGAAAAACGGCAGACAGATGCACAGGAGAATGGACGAAAAAATCAGGTCCAGCACTTTTTTCAGGGACCGGATAAAGGGGGTGATCAAAAAGCCTTGGCTTTGAACCAGCCAGGAGGGGTTGATATGTTCCACAGGAATTTTGCCGGTTATCAGTTCAAAAAAAGAAGGATAATCAACAATTCTGACCCCCATGAGTTTGCAGGTAACCAACTTGGCGGCAACCAGGTTCCCCCGCCTTTCCGTGAGGGCGAGAACGATGGCCCGGGCGTTGTTCTTCCGGGCGATCTCCACGATGTTGTCAATATGACCGATGATTTTCGACCGATCAACGGAAATGGGATCCATGGGGGTTTCCACATAGCCCAGCAGGGCGTATTTGCCCGGAGATTGTTCGATCAGGCTTTCCACATTTTTTGCCGCAGTGCCTGTGCCGATGACAATGATTTTTTCGGCAAAAAAATGGGCGTCATTGGATTTGTGAAACAGGTTTTGCCATCCGTTTTGGAGTAGAAAAAACAGAAACAGGCAGGTTAAAATCCCGGAAAAACCGATTGCCTGGCTTTTGGGAAGAAGTGCAAGCAGGATAAAGGAAAAGAGCAATGCCAGCAGGGAGCGGATCATGCGTTCCTTAAGGGTCCATTTTTCAGGCTGATACACTTCACAAAGAAAGGAAAAGAACAGGACCACAGGCACGAACAAGAGGGTCCAGGCCGACAGAAAGGGATCGCTGGTGCGGAAGACAGGCACCAGGGCCGTTAATCCTGCCAGAACATCCCCGGCCAATAAAATTATTTTATTTCGAACAAGGCTTCCCTTTGCCAATAGTCCCAAGTATTATATCCTTGAAGTATTTATATTAACAGCCGTAAAAACCCCGGCAGTTCAATTCCACTATCCTACATATATAGAACCGGAATACATGTCAAGACAAGGAAAGACTATGGGGAAGGGGAAAACAGAAGATAATTAGGGCAAAGACCTAAGTCTTTACTTGACTTGGCTGCTTTTGTTATGGATACTGATTCAATAATTCCGGGGTTCGGATGTTGGAAACACGACGAAAACCTATCAGGATGGGGACATGGGTATGAACATCAATTCACATCTTTTGGGCGACCTTCTTGTCAGTATGGGGATTATTTCCCGTTCTCAGCTGGAAGATGCCCTGCGGTTTCAACAGCTTTTTTTTAAAGACGTCCTGCCTGAAGCAGATCTTGACCGGACTGAATTGATTTCCAGGGGGCGGAATACCTGCCAGAAAATTCCCATGTTGGGACAGATTCTTGTGAAAAAAGGATATGTTACCGAGGAAGAACTGGCCCCTGCCCTCCAGATCCAGAGCAAACGGGCAACGGACTTAAGCCTGTTGGACAGCGAGAAGCTGGCCACGGCCCTCGAGGTGGGATTTATCATAAATTCCACCATTAACCTGGTGGATGTCCTCTCCCTTATCATGAAATATGCCAATATCGTCACCGATTCGGTGGCCAGCACCCTGATGCTTCTGGATGAAAAAACCGGGGAATTGGTTTTCAGCATTCCCACAGGTCCCGATGCCGACAAATTAGAAGATATTCGTATTCCCTCTGGCGAGGGAATCGCCGGCTGGGTGGCAAAAAATGAACAATACTTGCTGGTGCCGGATACAAGCAAGGAGCCTCGGTTTTATGGCAAAATTGACACACTGACCGGGATGAAAACCAAATCGCTTCTCTGCGTTCCCATGAAATCCAAACGAAAGCTCATCGGTGTATTGGAAGTGATCAACAAGAAAAACGATTCCTGTTTTGGGGAGGCGGATGCGCTGCTGCTGAGTGTTTTTTCCCACCATGCCGCCATTGCCATTGAAAATGCCATGCTGTTCAAATCCATGCAGAATCGCCTGGAAAAAGAAAAGCTTCTGGAGCAAAAATTTTCCGAAGCGGAGCGGCTTCGCTCCATCGGAACCATGGCAGGGGGAATTGCCCATGATTTTAACAATATTCTGGGTGCCGTCATGGGGTATACCGAGCTTGCCCTGCTGGATGCCCAGGAGGGTTCAAAGCAGTCTGCCAATCTGGCCAATGTTCTGGGGGCTTCAAGAAGGGCAAGGGATTTGATCAAACAGATACTGGCCTTCAGCCGTCAGTCGGATAGAGAAACCAAGCCCATACAAGCCAATCTCATTGTCGGCGAGGCCTTGAAATTGTTCCGGGCGTCCCTGCCCAAGACCATTGAGATGCAGGACAATATCCACTGCAAATCCGTGGTGATGGGAGATCCCACCCAGATCCACCAGGTCATCATGAATTTGTGCACCAACGCCAGCCAGGCCATAAAAAAAACCGGCGGGGTGCTGGCGGTTTCCCTGGAGGAGGTTTTTTTGGAAGAGCAGCCCCAAAGGCCGGATATTTTGCCGGGTTTCTATTTGAACCTGAGGGTAACCGATAACGGGGAGGGAATGTCGCCCCGGGTGGCAGAACGTATTTTCGAACCCTTTTTCACCACAAAGGAGAAAGGACAGGGAACCGGAATGGGCCTTGCCGTTGTCCACGGGATTGTAAAAAGCCATGGCGGCGATATCCGGGTAAAAAGCAAGCCCGGCGAAGGTTCGTGTTTTGATGTATATCTGCCTGTCATCAAAAGAGACCCTGAGCCTTCAGGCATTTTTGCGGTTGAAAGCTCTCCCGGTGGTACGGAACATATTTTGGTTGTTGACGATGAAATCATGCTGCTGGACGTTGCAAAAACCCGGTTGAATTCCCTTGGATATCAGGTCACCATTGAGATGGACAGTCATGAGGCCTTAAAACGGTTTAAGCAAAGCCCGGAGGCCTATGATCTGGTTATTACGGACATGGCCATGCCAAAGATGGCAGGGGATAAAATGGCCAAAAAGATGATGGCCATTCGTCCGGATATTCCCGTGATTATCTGTACGGGATTCCACGAGGACATTTCCGAAGAAACCGCCAGTCAAAAAGGGTTCAAGCGGTTTTTAATGAAACCCCTTGATTTTAATAGCCTGGCCCTGGAAGTGCGAAAGGTACTGGACGCGCCTTCCTGAAACAACAGGATCAGGAACTGCAGGAGAGCATGGAACAGCCGGGTTTGTGCCGTGCCCACTCCGGCCTTTTCGCGGCAAAACGTTCTTTGTCCGGCTGTTCGTCATAGGGTCTGCGCATCACATCCAGCAATTCCCAAACGCCTGAAAAATCTTTTTTTTCAGCCTTGTCGATGGCTGTCTGGGCCAGATAGTTTCTCAGGACATATTTGGGGTTTACCCGGTCCATTTGCTGTTTTTTCTCTTTCGGGGAAATCCGGTCCCGGGCCAGCCGTTCTCCATAGGCCGCAAGCCAGGTATTGAGTCGGCCGGCGTGGTCCAAGGAGATCTGATCCGGGGCGTAAAAAGCCTTTTCCAGAAATGGGGGGAACAGCGTTTCTTTTGACGTTTTGGTAATGTCCAAGCGGGAAAGTTCTCTGAAAAAAAGAGTATAATCGGTTTCTGCCGATTCAAGAAGGGTGAGCAGTTCTGCGGTCAAGGATCTGTCCGTCTTTGGTTCAAATTGTTTAAACCCCAGTTTTTGCGCCATCATAGCATCCTGGCCAAGGTGAAAGTATTGGATGGCACCCTCCAGGGCTTCCCGGAGGGGTTCCGGGTGTCCGATCACGGGAAGAAGGGCATTGGCCAGCTGCCCCAGGTTCCACAGGGCGATTTGGGGCTGGTTCTGAAAACAATAGCGCCGGCCGGAGGCATCTGTTGTGTTGGGGGTCCAGCCGGGAGAATAGTCTTCCAGCCAGCCGTAGGGGCCATAATCAATGGTAAGTCCCAGGATGGACATATTGTCCGTATTCATCACTCCGTGGACAAAGCCCACCCGCATCCAGTGAACGATCATGTCCATGGTTTTTTCGCAGACATCCCTGAACCAGCGGTCATAAGAGGTCCGGGACAGAGGCCCCAGGTGGGCAAAATCCGTTTCAATGGTATAGTCCATGAGTTTTTTTAAAAGGTCGTTTTCCTGCCGGGCGGCCAGAATTTGGAAATTGCCGAACCGGGTAAATGAGGGGGAGATCCGGCAGACCACGGCACCGGGTTCCAGTCGGGGATGGCCGTCATAAAACATATCCCGCTCTACCTTCTCTCCTGTGAGGGTCAGGCTCAGGGCCCGGGTGGTGGGTACGCCCAAGTGGAACATGGCTTCGCTGCACAAAAATTCCCGGATGGAGGAGCGGAGAACGGCCAGGCCGTCGGCAGTTCTGGAATAGGGGGTGGGACCGGCCCCTTTCAATTGAAGCATCCAGCGGTTTTTTTGCCGGTTGAGAACTTCTCCCAGAAGGATAGCCCGGCCGTCTCCCAGCTGTCCTGCCCAGTTGCCGAACTGATGCCCACCGTAGCACATGGCAAAAGGATCCATGCCGGGCAGCAAATGGTTTCCGGTAAAAACCCGGGTAAACAGATCAGATCTGCAGGCCGTATCTTCCAGGTCCAGCAGAAGGGCTGCTTCCCGGGAAAAGGCAACCAGGGCCGGGGCTTTGACGGGCGTGGGCTTCACCCGGGAATAACAGGCATGGTTTACCTGACGTCTGGTATTCTCAGTCATTTTGTCACAGGGCAGTTTTTGGATAAACCGGTTGTCAAAGGTCAGGTTTTCCAGGGTGGTTCTTTTGGGTGTCATGGTCTCCCCTCTGGTTGGCATATAGGGTTAACGGCTTGTTGCGGCCATTTTTCTAGGTTCACCTAACAAGATAATCATGAATTTAAATTATTACAGGCGGGATCAAAAAGAAGATGGCCTTTCCGGGCCTGGGAAAAATCCTGCCCGGGCAGGATTAAAAAGACAATGTTTCTTCCGGAATATCCGCTTCCCGGACGGCCTGGATCATTTCATTGAGGGATTCTACATGGGCTGTTTCTTCTCTGATGATGTCTTTCAGACCCCCCAGGGTTTTCTTGTCCCGGATAAAACTTCCTAAAAATTCGTAAAAGAGGATGGTATCATTTTCAAATTCAATAAAGGTTGTCAGCATCTGGGTGGTATGGGTGATTTTTGAAAAATCCACTTCCTCCAGGGAAAGGCTTTTTTCCCCCATCATTTCCTGGAGAACATCGGGCAGCATCTCAGAAAAATTAACAGCTTCCGGGTCCCGGCGGTTTTTCTGACCCAAAAACCATTTTTGGTGGTTCTCCTCCTCAAGGGCCATCCACGATAGTAATTTTCGTAATTTTTTGTTCTGTATTTCACCCAGGGCATGTTCATACACGGCTTTTCCATTTTTTTCCATTTTTACGGCAATATCCAGAAGATCATTTGTGGTAAACATGGCAGAGATCCTTATGGTTGACATTTGTTTGTTTGGTCCCCATATTATATCAAGTTCATTCCAGAAAGTCTTCTATTTAATCCTTAAAGGAGAGGTGATCCATGACCAAGCTTCATACGTGTAAGAATTGTGGCAAAACGGCAAAAGATCCGGGACATTTGTGCGATCCTGTCAAACTCAAAAAAGCATTTGTATGCGAAGACTGCGGAGAATCTTCTCTGGATGCCAAACATATCTGCAAGCCCAAACTGGGAAAACTGAAATATACCTGCGGCGGGTGCGGCCGGCTGGCGGTTTCTGCTGAAAAACTGTGTGACCCTAAGGAAATTTAAAATAGCCAAACCCAAAGATATCTGTTTAAAGTTTCCCAAAATAGTTGATTTATAGGGGAAAACTAACTATACAAGGAACTACACGAGACAATAGCGAAGCGGTGTATTGATTTCTTAAACCAGCGGATAGCAATTTTGGGTAATGGCGCTAAAAAACGTTTTTGAAAAAATAAAGCAGTCCAATCACCTTCCCCAGATTCCCCAGGTGATGATGGCGCTTGTTAAGGCCTGTGGAAATGATCGGTCAAACAGTGAAGAGCTGACCCGGATCATTTCCGCGGACCCTTCCCTTTCCTCAAAACTGCTCCAGATTATCAGCTCTCCCTATGTGAATCTGCCCAAGGAAGTCAGCACTATCAAGACAGCAGTGGTGTACCTGGGACTGGATACCATTCGAAACATTGCCATCAGTTCTTCGGCCATGCACTTTTTCAGCCTGTCCGGAAACCTGCCTGATTTTGATATTGCACGCTTCTGGTATCACTCGTATAAGTGCGGCATCATTGCCAGAAAAATTGCCTTTGAAAATAAGAATGGCGATCCGGATGAATTCTTCCTGGCAGGACTCCTCCACGACATCGGCCGGCTTGTGTTAATGCAGACCTTTCCAGAGGAGTACCAGGCCATATTAGAAAGGTCTGTGTCTGAAGAACAGATGGCCCGTGCGGAAATGGATGCCTTTGGTATGGATACGGCCCAGGTCTCTGCCTGGCTCTTTGGCCAGTGGAACCTGAATCCCCTGACCACGGATGCCGTGTTGTTTATCAATGAGCCCATTGACAAAATTGGGGAGGAACTCTCCCACGTCAAAACCCTTTATATGGCCAATTTTCTTTCAGGCCCGGCGCCAATGGAAGGTATTTCTCGTCTTTTGCCCCTGACGGAGATTCCTGAAATCCGGGTGGGACAGATTGCAGCAGAGGCTGAAAAAGAGGTTGTCCAGATGGCCGAAAGTCTGGGAATTAAACTTGCGGCAGTGAACGACGGGTCCGCTGACCGGGCCATTGCACTGGAAATGAAGGATTTGTCCCTCTTTTACGGCACGCTCCAGAATCTGTTGGGAGCAAAGGATGTCCCCTCCGTACTGGCGATTGTCCAAACCGGGCTGAAAATAGTTTTTAATGTGCCCCGGGTATTTTTCTTCCTTTTGGATGGGGAAAAAAAATTATTGTCAGGAGAGTGCAGCCGGGAGGATAAAAACCATAAAATCGTCAGCCGCCTTGCAATTCCCATGGCCAACCGGTCAAGCCTGCTGGTCAAATCCCTGACAACGGGTATTGTCCAGGGCTGTTTTCAATCTTCCCGGGATGTTCAGTTGGCAATTTCAGACACCCGGATCATCCGCCTTCTGGAAACAGAGGGAATGTATTGCATTCCCATCGCTTCCAGGGGAAAGGGGATCGGGGTGATGGCCCTTGGGGGTGACCGGGACGTTTTCGCCAAGCTGAACCGGAACAGGGGGCTGCTAACGCTCTTTTCCAGGCAGGCAGGGATGTGTATCCAGAATCTCCAGTTTCACAGGGAATATGCACGGGCTGTCAATGAAAAAAAGATGGAAGCCTATGCAACCCTGACCGATAAAGTGATCCATGAAATAAACAATCCCATCGCCATCATCAAAAATTATCTGGAAACCCTGAGCCTGAAATTACCGGCAAAACATCCGGCCCAGGAAGAATTGTCAGTTGTCGGGCAAGAGGTCTCCCGAGTCTCGCTCTTAATTGACGGATTGTCCAGTTTCTCAAGACCCAAAATCGGCGGATTGGAGTTCATTGATATTAACCGGCTCTGCACAGGAATTTTTGAACTTCTGAAAAAGTCAATTCTTCTGCCCCGGCAGATTCATGCAAGCCTTCATACGGATCCTGCACTTCCGGAGATTAAAACCGATACAAACGGATTAAAGCAGGTAATTATTAATTTGGTTAAAAATGCAGCAGAAGCCATGGAAAGCGGTGGCAAAATTGATATTTGGACGCGGTTTCTGCCAGGGTCGGATAAAATTTTGATCGATGAGAAAAAAAGACTGCCCGGCAGTATTGAGGTCTGTATCAGGGACAATGGCCCCGGCATTCGCCCGGAGATAAGGGAAAAATTGTTTGAACCCTACAATAGCACAAAAACAGGGAAGAATTCCGGCCTGGGCCTTGCAATTGTCCATACCATCGTAAAGGAACTCAACGGTCAGATTACCTGTGACAGCGAAATCGGCCGGGGCACCAGTTTTTCGGTTTTCCTGCCTGTCATCTCCAACCGGTCAAAAGTGTGAGTTATATGGAAACATGGGGGCAAAATAGCCGGAAAACAGGGGAACTGATGGTGGAGGAAGGGTTGGTGAATCCGGCAGACATCGAACAGGTCCTTGCTATCCAGGAAAAAAACAGGACATCCCTGAGCCGGAATCAAAGTCGGTTTTTTGGCATGATCCTCTGTGGTTTGAACCTGATCACCCCCACGGACAATTATTGTGTCCTGAAAAAACACAATAAACTCATCGGTCTCCAGGATTTTCTGATCCAGAAAAAAATTTTGTCCCGCCCTGTGGTTGAAAAAACCCAGACCCGGTCCATGGAACTGAACATACCCTTTATAAGCCTTCTTTTGGAGGAGCGGCTTATCCCCAAGACCTTGCTTGCGCAACTTGTGTTTGACCTGTTTTATATCCCCTTTAGATCCATCAGCGATGTCGTATTTGACGCGGATTCCCGACCCGGGCTTTCCCTTGTCATAAAAAAGGTTCAGGCCCGGGAGCACAAGGTCATTCCACTGGTTCTCAAGGAGAATACCCTTGTGTGCGGAATTACGGATCCGGAGAATCTTGTTTTCATCCGGGAGGTGAACCATCAATTTCCCCAGTACCGGTTTAAGCCTTTGATCATCCCTTTTTCCGGATTTATCTGGTTTTATAAAATGCTCTATGAGGAGACCTGGAACCCGGGAAGGGTAACGGATAAATCCGTTGACCTGTCCCTGTTGCTAAAGTTTTCTGTCAGCATTTTTGATCCCGAAGGTCAAAAGGAGGAGATCCTCTCCTTGTACAAGCGCTATGAACTGGTGAGGAGCCTTGCCGGTTCTCCGGTAAAGAAAGACAGAGCCAGGATGTTTCAGGCCTTTGTGGCCGAACACCATGAAAAATTAACCCGGGAATACCGGTGCAGCACCATTGTCTTTTCATTGAAAAATGAGGGGACCCAGGTGCGGATCATGGCATTCCCCAACGGGCGGAAAGGCTGAGCATGGCAAAAATTATCACCATTGCAAGCGGAAAAGGCGGAGTGGGAAAGACCAGTATCAGTCTGAATCTGTCCCTGTCCCTGGCAGCCCAGGGCCATCGGGTCTGTCTCTTTGATGGAGATCTTGGACTTGCCAATGTCAATATTCTTACCGGACTCTTCCCCGACCACGGGCTTGAAGAGGTTATCAGCGGGGAATATACCCTTGGAGATATCATGATCAAAAATTTCCAGGGCATTGATATCATCCCCGGCAGTTCAGGGGTTGAAAAGATCGCAGACCTTGGGCCGGAAGAATCCAAACGGCTCATCACTTCTTTTCTTGGGCTTTCGGCCTATGATTATTTCATTCTGGATACGTCTGCAGGCATCTCCTCCCAGGTCTTGTCCTTTTGCCGGGCTTCCCATGAGATGATCCTGGTTGCCACCCCGGAACCCACCTCCCTCACAGATGCCTATTCCCTCTTAAAGGTGTTGTCCCGGTACAAGGGGCTTCCCCGGGTGAGGGTCGTGATCAACCATGTGAAAACAGCCGCTGCTGCCAAAAAAGCCTATGCCAGACTCAAGGAGACGGTCCACAAATTTCTTTCCGTTAAGATCTCTCCCCTGGGAATCGTGGCTGAGGATCCAAAGGTTTCCATTGCCGTGGTCTCCCAGGTTCCGTTTTACATGCTGTTTCCGGATACCGATGCTTCCCGGTGCATCCGCGCCATTGCCCTGAAGCTTTCGCGGGATCCGAAAAACAAAGAAGATTTGCCCGTGGAATTGTTCTGGGACCAGTGCCTGGAATTTCTTTCGCTTCAAAAGCAGACGGATCTCGACCACAGGACAAAGGGGAGAAACGGTGTTGCCGGGAAGGGTTCTGACCCGGACCGGGCCATGGGGTTCATCAGTGCCAGCCAGGCAGATCTTCAGAAGAAACTTGCCGGAATTGAAGATAAAATTTCCCTGCTCCTCGATGAGGTTGGCCAGATAAAGACGCTTCTCAAGGAAAGCGCTTTTGAAGCCGAGAAAAAGGGTGAAACCTCTTCCGTGTCCCAAAGGAAGAAACCGACGGCCCCCGGGGAGATTCCCCTTGATTTTGAATCCTGGGAAAAAAAGCAGGTATAGTATTTTTTACAGATACCTGGGGCGGGTTTTGGCTTTTTCGTAAAAGTCTTCTATTCCGGTTTCTTTGATCTTTTTGTTGATCGCGACCCACCCTTTATACAGACCTGCATCAAAATTGGTTCTGTCACAGGGAAACAGATCGCATTGATAGCAAAAATCAATTTGTTTTTCCTGGTGACAGACACGAACCCCGCAGTTTTTAAACAATTTACATTGCTCGTTGCGACAGCCTTTGCAATTTTCTGCAGCAAGATAATCCAGCATCTCCTTAAAATCGGGATATTTTTTAAAAATGGGGTCATTGAGCAGGGTTTCAAATCGCTTGGCATTGATATGGAAATTTCCCAGTTTTTCTTTGAGTTTGACAGCATAATGACGAATATCTCCGGCCACATGGGCAAAACATTTTTCACAGTCCAGGCCGCAGGGGGCAAGTGATGCCATAATTTTTTTTGTCAGGGTCATAGCGGGTCTCCTTTAAATTTAAAGAAAGTATAACGGTTGCATTGCGCAAAAAAAAGTGGCATAAACGAAATTTTAGGGGGCGATATCGACAATTGTTTGTTTTTTAAGGAAGACCCAATGATACACGTAACCATTCTCGGGCTTTATAATTCCATGGCCACGACTATCTTTGGGCCAATGGATATCTTGAACCAGGCAGGCAGGCTCTGGAACCGTGTGGAGAATTCTCCCCAAACACCTTTTTTTGATGTCACCATTGCCTCTCCGGACGGGAAAGCCATCCAGTGCACAAATAATGTACAAGTCCTTCCCCATTGCAGCATTGCGGAAATTGCCAAAACAGATTTGATTGTTATTGCATCGGCCACCCAGATCGACCAAATCCTGGAAAAAAACCCTGAGCTGATTCCCTGGATTCTCAGGCACTTTCACCAGGGAGCCCATGTGGCCAGCATCTGCACCGGCGTATTTTTACTGGCTGAAACAGGCCTGCTGGACGGTAAATCCGCCACCCTTCACTGGGGGTTCTCCCAAATATTTGGTAAAAGATATCCCCGGGTCAAGCTGGAGCCGGATAAGATGTTCATTGACCAGGGATGTCTCTATTGCTCGGCCGGCGTGAATGCCGGTATGGATTTATCCCTCTATCTTGTGGAAAAATTTTGCGGCCGTCCGGCTGCGGTCGCATCTGCCAAGACCATGGTTCTGGATCTGGGGAGAGACAGACAGACCCCCTATGGCCGATTTATTGGTCCAAAGGAGCATGGAGATGCTTTGGTCCTAAAGGCCCAGAAATGGATAGAGCAGCATCACACCCAGGCCGTTGACTACGAAAGGCTGGCCCATGATTTGGGTATGAGTCGCAGGTCTTTGGAACGCCGGTTCAAACAGGCCACGGGTGTCACCCCTTTGGGGTATCTGCAGCAATTGCGGGTGGAAACCGCCAAAATGCTTCTGGAGGAAGGAGGCCAGACCTTCAACGAAATCACCTACCAGGTTGGGTATGAGGATATCTCTTTTTTCAGGAAAATCTTTGTCCGGCTGACGGGTCTGCGCCCAAAAGAATATCAGCAGCGATTTGCCGGATATTGTGTTAAATCCGGGTTGGAATGATCAGGTGGGGTTGACGACCATTATTCCCTGAGATTATACCCGCTCTCTGTTCCAAT
>JAHIVS010000225.1 GCA_018816605.1 Pseudomonadota bacterium | reverse complement strand
ATAAAATACACTGTGATAAAATATACCTTTATTGCAAAAAAAAATGGTAAAAATTTTTTTGAAGACACAAAACTCATATTTTCCACGCCAATTAAGTGATAAAGAAAATAAATGTTTCTTATAAAACCTTTCTTGAAGACTACACCCCCGAAGCAGCAGAAAAAATTTCCGGGGTGTCTGCCGAAAACATCAAATACCTGGCCGCCCTTTACGGGGACCCGGATAAGCGCGTGACCTCCTTCTGGACCATGGGGATGAACCAGCACACAAGAGGCACCTGGATCAACAACCTGGTCTATAATATCCATCTGATCACCGGCAAGATTTCCACGCCGGGCAACAGTCCTTTTTCCCTCACAGGCCAGCCCAGCGCCTGCGGAACGGTACGGGAAGTCGGGACCCTGACCCATGCCCTTCCCCACGGGGTGGTGATGAATGCGGATGACCGGAAAATGGCGGCAGATATCTGGGGGGTTCCGGTGGAAAATATTGATCCCAAACCCACCTATCATACGGTTGAAATGTTCCGGGCCCTGGACCGGGGCGACATCACTTTCATGTGGATCCAGGTCACCAACCCCATGGTCACCATGCCCAATCTCTCCCGGTATCGTGACGGGGCTAAAAAAGAGGGCCGGTTCATTGTTGTGTCTGAAATATATCCCACCCCCACCTCTGATGTGGCGGATGTCATCCTGCCCTCAGCCCTGTGGGTGGAAAGAGAGGGGTTTTTTGGAAATTCCGAAAGACGGACCCAGCACAATGCCCAGTTGATCCCCAAACCGGGCCAGGCCATGTGCAACACCTGGCAGCTCATCCAGGTGGCGCGGCGCATGGGGTTTGAAAAACAATTTCCCTGGAAAGAGGATTCCTATATTGAAGATATCTGGAATGAGTACACCCGATTCCATGACAGCCCCAGGCACCGCATGGCCCCCTACAAGGTTTTAACCGAACGGTCCGGGGTCCAGTGGCCCTTTGTGGAGGGTAAAGAGACCCACTGGCGGTACCATGGCAAATATGACCCGGCCTGCAACGGGGATACCTGGGACTTTTACGGCAAACCCGACCATCGAGCCTGGGTCTGGCTGCGTCCTTATGAGCCGGCGGCTGAATCCCCGGACACAGAATACCCGTTCTGGCTCAATACGGGCCGGGTGCTCGAACACTGGCACACCGGGTCCATGACCCGCAGGATTCCCATTCTCCACAAGGCCGTGCCGGAATCCTATGTGGAAATTAATCTGGAGGATGCCAAAAATTTGGGCGTTGTCAACGGCAGCAAGATCAAAATCTCTTCCAGAAGAGGGAGCATTGTCATGAAGGCCGTCATCAACGGCCGGGGAAACCCGCCCGTGGGAATGGTGTTTGTGCCTTTTTTTGATGAAAACTATTTGATCAATGATTTAACCCTGGATGCCTTCTGCCCCATATCCAAACAGCCGGATTATAAAAAATGTGCGGTAAAACTGGAGAAAGTCTAATGGGAAAACCAGATTTTAAAATTGGCAAATTGTTTTTTCTGTTTGCCATAATGGGTGTAATTGCCGTGCCGATCATAATTTTTCAGGCCTTTTCCGTTAATACAAAAGAAGTGCTTGCAAAGGTGAACACGGCTCCGGCAGCAGATTTTGACCATGGTGCCGGACAATTTTTTGCAACCTATACCGGCACAACCCCGGCCTATATGGAGGGAACCTCAACAGGCCGAACCCTGAATTATTATTATTCTCTGCGTCAATACCCCGGCTCTCCCCCTTTTATTCCCCATGAGCCAGTGGTTGAAAAGGGAGCGGAGCAAGCCTGCCTTTCCTGTCATGAGCGGGGCGGGTTTGTGCAGGCGTTCAACCGGTTCACCCCGGTGACCCCCCATCCCCAGTACACCTATTGTGGACAATGCCATTTGAAGCCGGTTACCCAGGTGCTGTTCAGAGAGAACGACTGGGTCAGTGTTCAGGTGCCAAAACTTGGCAGATCCGCCTTGCCTGGATCACCTCCCCCCATTGCCCACCCGCTTCAGATGAGAGAGAACTGCATCGCCTGCCATGTGGGACCGGGAACCGTGGTTCCCATTCGTGTGGAACACGCCACAAGGGGCAACTGCCGGCAGTGTCATCTGCCCGAAGAAACCAAGGCACTCTTTACCCGAAAGCCCTAATGATGAATAAAAAGAGGTGATATGAAAAATTTGACAACCCAGAAAAACCTTTTTTATAGGGTATTGTTCGGTTTCATCCCGGGCTTTCTTCTTTTCTTTTCCTGTTTGACCGCCTTTTCAAACCAGCAGGATGTGGCATCCAGGGTTAAAAAGGCAACGCAAAAACTTGATAAGGCGCACCAGGTGGATGCCACTATTCCGGTTCCCAAAAATATAGTCAGGGCCACCATGGAATACCAGGGCGGCGCTTTTTTCACTGAAGCAAGGAAGAGTGAAATCAAACGATTCAAGTGCAGTTCGTGCCATAACAATAAGCAAGTATCCATCCTCAATGCCGCTGATATCTCCCACGCCGATATCAAGGTGAATCACGGGGACAAAGAGGCTCCCCTTGCCTGCAACACCTGTCACAGTTCGGATGACCGGGATTTTCTCGTCACAAGCAAGACAAGTAAAATCGATCTGGACCATGTGTATGACATGTGCGGCCAGTGTCATTTCCGGCAGAAAAAAGACTGGATCGGGGGTGCCCATGGAAAACGGGTGACTTACTGGGCAGGAGAAAGAGTGGTCAAGAACTGCACCTCATGCCATAACCCCCATTATCCGCGGTTTGAAAAAAGATGGCCCAAAACATATTCCGTTCCGCTTAAATAGACTTAGGAAACCCTATGGATTCTGATAAAAAGAAACAAATAAACCGCAGAACCTTTCTCACGGGGGCTGCATCTGCTGCCATCGCCGGCGGTGCGGCCGCAACGATCGGGTGCAAGCCCACAGGCCTTCTGGGCAGCACCGAAGCCTTTGCCCTGGAGTTTACCGAATACTTTAAAAAATATTACCGCCTGATGAGCCAGGAGGAACGGGAACAGACCGTTGCCCGGCTGGAAAGACTTGCCCGTCTCAAACAGGATATCACCGTCAATATTGAAACCACAGGACCTGCCGAAAATGTTCTTTACGGATATGCCTTCAATGTCACCCGGTGCGAAGGGTATATGGAATGCATTAAGGCCTGTGTTAAAGAAAATAACCTGGACCGCAAATCCAAAACCCAGTACATCCAGATTTTTGAGATGGAACATGGCCAGATGTCGCCGGACCAGGGCGAGAGCAAATATTTTCATATGGTTCCCAAGGAAGGCCATTTTTATATGGGCGTCCAGTGTTACCATTGCGACAATCCGCCCTGTGTAAAGGCCTGCCCCACCAAAGCCACCTGGAAAGAGCCGGACGGCATTGTGGTGGTGGATTATGACTGGTGCATCGGATGCCGGTACTGCATGGCGGCCTGTCCTTACATGGGGCGACGGTTTAATTGGAATGAGCCTGAAGTGCCCAGAGAAGAAATTACCAGAAACCAGCATTACCTGGGCAATCGGAAACGGGTCAGGGGCATGATGGAAAAATGCACCTTCTGCATCCAGAGAAGCCGCAAGGGAAAGCTGACCGCTTGTGTCGAAGCCTGTCCCACCGGTGCCAGGGTGTTTGGCAATCTATTGGATCCGGACAGCGAAATCCGGTTTGTGCTGGAAAACAAAAAAGTCTACAGGCTCAAGGAAGACCTGGGTACAGAACCCAAGTTCTGGTATTTTATCGATTAACCGGTCCCAAGGATATCAAGATGAAAAAAAATACAGATTCAAAAGGATTATGGTCATTTGTCAGGGATACCCTTGTATGGAACCTGTCCGGCTCTATCGGATACCAGATTTACCTGTGCATCCTGGTCTGCCTGATGCTTGCCGGCGTTTACGGCTACTTTATTCAGTTCAAGCTGGGACTTTCTGCCACAGACATGTCCAATATCGTGTCCTGGGGGTTTTATATCTCCAATTTCACCTTTCTTGTGGGCGTTGCCGCTGCTGCGGTCATGCTGATTTTACCCTCCTATGTCTTCAACGACAAAGATCTGCACAAGGTGGTGATCATCGGCGAAGTTGTGGCGGTGGGGGCGCTGGTCATGGGCATGACCATTGT
>JAHIVS010000224.1 GCA_018816605.1 Pseudomonadota bacterium | reverse complement strand
TCCCATGAATCAAAAGGATCGACAATTGTTTGCCAACGCCCTGCACAAGCTGTTATCGTCTTGATGTATAGGCGCCCTTAAAATAACGAACATTCGTTCGTTATTTTCTTGACTTCTCTATTTTTTGTTCCTAAGATAACTTTGACATTACAACCCAACGGGGAGGCCATCGCCTTTGTCCAATGGGATTGAAAGGAGTCGGCAATGGCAACACTCTGGTTCATACGGCATGGTCAGGCATCATTTGGTCAAAAGAATTATGATTGTCTTTCACCTGTGGGAATTTTGCAAAGTGAAATTCTGGGCGATTATTTATTGAAAACCAAGGTGCATTTTGATGCGATTTATTCCGGCCATATGAAACGCCAGAAAGATACGGCCAAAATTGTGACGGAAAAACTGGGCGCCCAAAAGATGCCTACGCCCGATAACCAATTGTCCGGGTTTAATGAATATGATTTTAAGGCCATTATCCAGGGCCAGTTGCCGGATCTTATGCGGGAAATGGACCTGACCCAGAAAGAGTTGGATAAGATATGGTCTGACAACAAGGCCTTTCAACGCGTATTTGCCAAAATCCTGGCCCGATGGATGGCAGGCACCCATGATGCACAAGGGGTTGAAACCTTTAAGGCCTATCTTGCCCGGGTGAGACAGGGAATCCACACGGTCCTTGAAAAAAGCAGCCCGGGCGAGCAGATTGCCATTTTCACCTCGGGCGGGGTGATCACTGCCGGCCTCCAGATGGGGTTGGACCTGACCGATGCCAGGGCCCGGCAGCTTGGCTGGCAGATCAAAAACACATCTCTCACCTGCTTTACAGGTTTTCGGGACACCCATGGGCAAAATTTTTGTGACCCAGGCCCGGCCCTGGAGTTAATGCTGTTTAATTCAACCGCACATCTGGATCTGGAACAGAATGCAGAATTGATTACATATCGGTAATAGGGAAATTCATGTTTTAACGCAATCGTTTATTTGACAGGAGCAGACAATGGAAAAAGTATGGATGAAACACTGGCCCCAGGACCTTCCCCAGGACATCTCTTTTCACCAGGGCGAAATCCCCCTTCACGCGTATTTGCGATTCCAGGCAAACAAGATACCGGACAAGCCGGCCATCATTTTTTACGGCAGAAAGATCACCTATGGGGAACTGGATCTGGCATCGGATCGGTTTGCGGCCTACCTTTTGTCAAAAGGAATCAAAAGAGGGGACCGGGTGGGTGTTTTCCTGCTCAATTGTCCCCAGTATGCCATTGCCCATTTCGGTATCCAGAAAATCGGTGCCATTGTCTGCCCCTGCTCTCCCCTTTTTAAGGAACTGGAGCTGGCTTACGAACTCAATGACGCCGGGATTGAAATCCTTTTGGCCCTGGACCTTTTTATGCCGGTGGTCCAAAAGGTTCTGGAAAAAACTCCCTTAAGGCAGGTGGTGACGACCAATTTGAATGATTATCTGCCCGAAGCACCCACCCTTCCCCTGATCGAGTACATGAAGGTGCCCAAGACAAATATTCCGGGAACCCAGGATTTCATGGAAATTGTGACAAAAGGCGAGGTGTCTTTGCCACCGGTTGCCATTGATATGAAAAATGATATCGGCCTTCTCCAGTATACCGGCGGAACCACAGGGCTTCCCAAGGGCTGCATGCTCAGCTTTCATGCGGCATTGTTCAAGACAGCTTCCACGGCCGGAATTGCCGCCATGACCGAGGATTCAGTATGTCTTGTCACCATGCCCATCTTCCATATCGCCGGGATGCTGGCCGGGATGAATTCCTGTATTTATGCCGGTGCCACCCAGGTGCTGCTGACCCTGTTTGACGTTAAAACGGCAGCCCAGGCCATTGCCGATTATCGGGCAGACTTCTGGTACTCGGCCGTTCCCATGAATGTGGGCATGATGAAAGATCCAGCATGCAAGGCCTATGACCTGTCCAGCCTGAAGCTTTGCCTGACCTCTTCCTTTGGTATCCAGCTCACCGAGGAAATTTCCCAAAAATGGGGTCAGTTTACAAAGGGTGGACTGCTGGTGGAAGGTGCCTATGGGTTGAGTGAAACCCATACGGCCGATACCTTTGTTCCCCGGCATCATATCAAATATGATACCTGCGGTATCCCAGGACCCAATGCCGAGTTTAAAATTTTGGATCTTTCAGGATCGGGAAAAGAGATGCCCATCGGAGAAGCCGGCGAGATTGTATTGAAAAACCCCGGGGTGTTCAAAGGGTATTGGAACAAGCCGGATGAGACTGCCCGAACGTTGATAGACGGTTGGGTTCATACCGGGGATATCGGCAGGTTTGACCCGGATGGCTACCTGTATCTGCTGGGCCGGGTCAAGGAAATGATCAAGGTTTCCGGATTTTCCGTTTATCCCGAGGAGGTGGAATTGCTGCTCAACACCCATCCTGAGGTGGTCCAGTCTGCCGTGATCGGCGTAACCGACGACACAAAGGGTGAGGTGGTCAAAGCCTATGTCATCCGGGCAAAGGGATCTGATCTGGATGAACCAGGGCTGATCGCCTGGGCAAAGGCGCATATGTCTTCCTATAAATGCCCGAAATATGTTGAGTTCCGAGAGGTGTTGCCCACCCTTGCCACTGGCAAACTCTTGCGCAGAAAATTAAAAGAAGAGCATAATGCGTAAACAGCCCCCATTCTTAAAACAGATCAGGAGAAGATAAAAATGGTATTTAAAGCAGCCCTGGAGACCCTGGCCCAACGAGAAGCAAGGGTGATGGCCATGGGCGGGCAAAAAAAGATAGACCGCCAGCATGACAAGGGGCGGTACACCGCCCGGGAACGCATTGATAGATTGCTGGACCCAAATTCCTTTTTTGAGGTGGGCCGGTTTGCCCATTCCGACATGCCCGGGATGGAAGACAAAACCCCGGCAGACAGCAAAATAGCCGGTTACGGCAAGATTGACGGCCGGCAGGTGTCGGTCACGGCCAATGATTTTACGGTCATGGCCGCCACTTCCAGCCGGGTGGCCGGTAAAAAGGAACACCAGGTTAAAAACTATGCCGCCAAAAAAGGCCTGCCCATGGTGTACCTGGGGGAGGCAGGCGGTGCCAGGATGCCGGATATCATGGGGGCCAAGGGGTTGACCTCCTTTGGCGGCGGCGGATTTGAGTCGTTTATTGAGATCATGAGCCGGGTGCGCAAAAACCTGTTTATTACGGCCATCATGGGCGAATGCTATGGCATGCCCACCTGGATGGCCTGTCTGTCGGATTTTGTGGTCCAGGTAAAGGGAACGGCCATGGGCGTGTCCGGTCCCCGGGTGCTGGAACTGGCTCTGGGGGAAAAAACCACGGACGAACAACTGGGCGGGGTTGCAGTTCACAGCGAAATCACCGGCACCATTGACCGGGTGGCCGACAATGAGGACCATTG
>JAHIVS010000223.1 GCA_018816605.1 Pseudomonadota bacterium | reverse complement strand
TTGGTCAGGGCATATGAAAATTTACTAAAGTCTCCGCAGCAAATGGCATAAAGCCCCCGGATGGTTTGATGACTGTGGGCAACAAAGTCGGGAACCAACATGGCGCCACTGATGCCGGCCGATAATTTTTCCATCTGGAAGATTCCCTCTGGGACCTGCATCTCCTGCCGTATTTCCGGCAAATAGATGCCTGAAATGCCTTCCAGAACGACAAAGAGTACATTTTTTGCCCGGCCCTGTTCAAAGAATGGAACTCCGCTTAGATCGGCAGTCCTCAGGCTTGGAGGCAGCTCCCCGGGGACTAATTTTTCCCCGGAAGACCAGGCGGTTCTTACCGCATCCCCCACAAACCAATGCAGGGGATTGTAACGGGCAGCAACACTCCGGCTCTCAACGGTCTTGGTGAGAATATTGTGGAGCGGCAAAAGCAGGAGACCTGCCCCAAGACAGGCCATAAAAGCCTTTCTGCCCATCCCTTTCAACGGCACCAGAGTGCCGAGAAACGACACAATCGCCAGGCCGATGGCAAACCCGGGTTGGGCAAAATGAAACCCGGCCACACTGTTTTTCAAAAATCCGGTGTCTGCAACAAAGGCCAGGTCCTGCCAGGACGGCATCCGCTGGACTGCGACCAGCAATTCCTGGGACATGACCTGAAAAAGAAACCAGAACGCCAGCAGCAGGGCCCGCAGCAGCCGAAAACTCCGCCAGGAGATGCATGCAAACAAAAGCCCCACGCTAAGGTCTGACACCAGCCCCGCAGGTTCTGTCATTCCCTGGAAATAAAGGCGCCAGCCTGCAGGAAAAAAACAGGCGGAAAGAAAAAGAAAAACAAACAATCGTCTGGTACTCACGGGTCTACACTCCCTGTAAAAAACCGCACACCCGGTCAGGGTTGGCTGGGAAGTTTGTACCATAACGGGAACAGAATTGGAAAATATTTTTTCCCAATTTATATTGGCATATTCAAGATGAATATTGTATAGATCCGGTATGGTCAACACGGACAAAATTAAGGGCAGAAACAATGGAAAGATGTAATTGGGTAACCCAGGATCCACTGTATATAAACTACCATGACACCGAATGGGGGGTTCCGGTTCACGATGACAGAACGCTCTTTGAGTTTCTTCTTCTGGAAGGCGCCCAGGCAGGTCTTTCCTGGATCACCATATTAAAGAGAAGAGAGGGGTACAAAAAGGCCTTTGCCGATTTTGACCCAATAAAAGTGGCCGGGTTCAGCCCCCAAAAAATTGACCAGCTCCTGGGCAATCCGGAAATTATCCGGAACAGGCTCAAGGTCAATGCTGCGGTCACCAATGCCCAGGCCTTTTTAAAGATACAAGAAAAATTCGGATCCTTTGATGCCTATGCCTGGCAGTTTGTTGACGGGCGGCAAAAGGTAAACACCTTTACCCGGGAGGATCAGATGCCTGCCACCTCAAGGGAATCTGATGCTTTTTCAAAGGACTTGAAGCAGCGGGGCTTTAAATTTACCGGATCCACCATTGTCTACGCCCATATGCAGGCAACAGGCATGGTCAATGACCACCTGGTGTCCTGCTTCAGATACCACGACGTTATGGAGACTTCAACATGACCCGACCAAACACACCCCCCGGCCCGGCCGCGGAACACGGGGCCTGGAAAGGCCGCTTCAAATACCCGGACACCACAAGCCTGGTCCGTCTGCCTGTATCCGGATTTCCTTTGAATTGTTTCCGGGAAAAACGATGGTGCTATACCGGGATCATCCATCGGGATATCATCTTTGGGTGTGCCGTGGTTCACCTGGGATATTTGACCTCTGCCTTTTGTTTTGGGTTTGACCGAAACAAAAGGCAGATGCGTGAGCACACGGTGGTCTGGCCGCCCCTGGGGCAGGTACGCTTTGACCGGCACCCGGAAAATGGAACCTGCCGGTTCAAGGGCCCGGGAAAATTGCTTGAAATATCCAGCGGACCCGGGCCGGGAATCAAAAAAATCCGGACCGATTTCACCTTTTCAGGGCAACGCATCCAGGCCGACGTCGATATCCTGCCCCCGGCATCGGACATTGATCCCATGCATTTTTTCATGCCCATGGATGCCGATGCCCACGCCTTTACCACCAAAATTGCCGGTTTGCGGGCCAAAGGACAGATTCTCCTCAATGGGACTGTCTATGAGCTGACACCCGATGACAGCCATGTCCTGTTTGACTGGACCCATGGAGCCTATCCCCGGCAGACCTTCTGGAACTGGGCCTGCGGGGCGGGCATTTCCCGGGATGGATCTGCTTTGGGATTCAATTTTTCCGCAGGCGTTTATGAAAACAAGCTCCTGGAAAATGTCGTCTGGATCAAGGGACGTCCTGAAACCGTGGGAAGGGTTGACTTTGCCTATGATGCTGCCAATCCTGAAGCTCCCTGGACGATAAAAAGCCGCGACGGCCGGGTCAGTCTCTTGTTCACCCCCGAAGGAATGCGAAAAGCCAATGATAATTTTTGGATCATCAAAAGCCGGTTTATCCAGCCCTGCGGCAGCTTTTCAGGCAGCATAGAAAGCCTGACAGGAGATAGGCTCGTCCTGGAGGACGTGGGCGGGGTTACGGAAGAACATTTTGCAAAATGGTAAAAAAAGGACTGCGCCCATGATTCTTGTAACAGCCAATCAGATGCAGCAAATGGATCATAAGACCATCCATTCCTATGGCATCCCCGGCAGGGTGCTGATGGAAAATGCCGGGCGGGGGGCCGTTGACATGTTGGTCAGACGACTGGGCCCTCTGGAACCGAAGAAGGTGGCCATCCTTGCAGGAAGGGGAAACAACGGCGGAGACGGATTTGTCATTGGCCGGTATCTCATGGAAAAAGGGATAAGAACCACCATTTTCCTCTTGTCCGATCCGGACAAGTTGACAGGGGA
>JAHIVS010000222.1 GCA_018816605.1 Pseudomonadota bacterium | reverse complement strand
GTCCTGGCGGAGAAAGGCCCTCAGACTGTTGGCAAAATCCAGATCCCGGGCACGGTTGACCTGGACCTGGTTGATGCCGGGCATTCTGTATTCAACCGGGTCCTCAATGGTGGTGATGTTGACCTCAGGGGTGTTCAGTTCGTTGAGTATGCCGTACAGGGTGGTGGTTTTGCCCGATCCGGTGGGGCCGGTGACAAAGAAGACTCCATTGGGCGTATCAATGATTCGATGGATGTCATCCAGAACAATGGTTGAAAAATCCAGGGACTTAAGGTCGGGCACCTCTTTTGCGTCGCGCCGGTCCAGTATCCGCATCACGATTTTTTCTCCGTAGATGGTCGGGACCGAGGAGAGTCGGAACTCAATGGCTCGGGTGGAAAGTTTGAGAGAGAGCCGGCCGTCCTGGGGCTGCCAGTGTTCGGTGATATCCAGGCCGGCAAGCAGTTTGAGTCTGGAGACCAGGGGGGCCAGAAGGGCATTGTCCAGTTTGATCCGTTCCAGAAGATTGCCGTCGATGCGGAACCGCACCCGGATAAAGGTTTCCTGGGGTTCGATGTGAATATCACTGGCCCGCTCTTTGACGCCCAGGAGCATGATGCTTTTGCCCAGTTCAACAATGGACTGCTCGCCGGCCAGCCGCTGGAGCTGGTCTGGTGTGATTTTTTCCCTGCCCTTGAACATGCTGTGCCCGGCAAGGGTCTCCACCATCGTTTTCAGACCGTCGCCGGACTGGTATTGGATCTCTATGGCATCTTTGATGTCATGGACATAGCTGAACACCGTGCTGATTTTTTTTCCCAGGGTTTTCTGGACAAAGTCGATCATTTCATTGTCACGGGGGTTGCCGGCAGCCAGGGTCACCACATCTCCCATCTGGTACAGGGGAATGACCGTAAATTTTTTTGCCGTTTGTTCAGACAGGGTTTTGATGGCTTCGGGCTGGAACAGGGTCTTGTCCAGATCCACATAGGCCGTCCCCAGGGAATCTCCCCAGAGCTGTCCCAATATCTGCTTGGAAGCCTTGTTTACTTCCTGAAGGTGCACCAGGACCCGGTAGGCATCCTGATCAAATTGTTTCATCAGCTGGCGGAACTCGTCTGCCGTGACAATGCCTTTGGTGATCAGTTGTTCCATAAAGGGGATATTTTTATTCACGGCCGGTTTCCTTTGCGCGTTTTTTCTGCCGGATCATCTCTGCAATGGCATCCTGGCTGACAGCCTGTGGTTTGGCTGCATCTGCGCGCTTTTCATCCTCTTGGATCTCTTTTTTCATCTGTTGGAAATCGTATCGTTTGAACATGTTTATCCCTCCGGGGTCAGGATTTTTTCTTTGTGTTCGGCCCATGTGGTTTTGATAATGCCCTTTATTTGTTCAAGGGGAGTGTCTTTGCGGATGTAGTTTGCCGCCCCGGCAGCAAGGCATCGGGTGACCGTATCCATATCCGACACAGAGGTCAGCATGATGACCAGGGCTTTTGGATCCATGGCCAGAATCTCTTTAAGTGCTTCAATCCCTGTTTTTACCGGCATGTTGATATCCAGGAACACAAGGTCCGGTTTGTTTTGTCGGTACATCTCAACGGCCTGGCTTCCGTCCCTGGCCTCGGCCGTGATTTCCGCGTTCATGGATTTGAGTACCTGCTTGACCAGCATGCGGATATGCAGTTCATCGTCCGCCACCATCGCCCTGATTTTTCGGGTGTCGTTCATTGCGCCTCCCCAATGGGAAGGGCGATTGAAAACCGCGCCCCTCCTTCTTTTGAGTTTTCCGCCCATATCCGTCCGCCGTGGGCATCAATGATTCTTTTGCAAATGGCCAGGCCAAGGCCGGTGCTTTTCTCCTCGCCCGTGGGCCTGGCGGACAACTTGGCAAATTCCCCGAACATCCCTTCTTTGTCTTTCTCCTGGATGCCGGGGCCCTGGTCTTCCACGCAGATCACCGCTTCCGATCCGGATCGGATGACCGAGACCGAGATTTCTGTATCGCGGGGGGAAAATTTAACGGCATTGGAGATCAAATTGTCCACCACCTGGCCCATGCGGACGGGGTCAAAGGCCAGGGGCTGAACCAAGGATACGGCCTGGGTGATGCGCATCCCCTTTGCCTCTGCCATCATGGCCAGGATCCGGATCCGTCCGGATACCAGATCCCCCAGATTGCCGGTCTGTTTTTCCAGGCTGAGATGACCGCTTTCGATCACCGAGACATCCAGCAGGTCGTTTACCATATCCAGCATGGTCTGGCTCAGGCTGTTAATCAGGGAGACAAATTCCTGCTGCTCTTCCGAGATCTTTCCCAGTTCGCCTTTCAGAAGGAATTCGCTGAATCCCCGGATCGAGGTGAGGGGATTTCGCAGGTCGTGGGCGGCAATGCCCAGGAATTTATTTTTCAGCTGGTTCAGCTCATACAGCCGGCTTTCGGCATCGGCATAGGTGAAAATCAGATTGTTGAGCAACCGGGTATTGATTTTGACATCGCTGATATCTGCCCGGTGCCCCAGGAGTGCTTTCAGTATCTCAGCTTTCAGGGCCGGGTCAACTTCCCGGGTCCGGCTCAGGGTTGTGATCAGCTCCTTGGAGATCATGGCAGGCTCCCTCCGAGCCGCTGGATCATATTTTCGATCCGGGTTGTTTTTGGGCGTTGCCCATGGCCCAGAATCCAGTCAATGCCGATCTCTTTGAGGTTTTTTAATTTTTCAACCACAATGATAATATCCCGGGGATTTACGATGAGACTGCCGTGCTGGGGGGCCAGAATTGAAAAATCAACCGAAGCGATCTGTTCCAGGGCGTATCCCAGGGCCCGCTCGGATGTCATGGTAACCCGGTGAAAATTGAATATGTCCTGAAAGGGGCAGTGTGCTT
>JAHIVS010000221.1 GCA_018816605.1 Pseudomonadota bacterium | reverse complement strand
TGGGGGTAAACCTGAAAGCCATGACCAGCAGTAATATTATTGAGATGAAGGCCGGATAAGATTATTTGGCCTGATTATTTGGCCTGATTATTTAGTTTGGTGGGTAAAAACCCCGTCCCAATCAGTATCGGGTGGATTTTCAATGAAAAAGGCAGTTCGTTCCAGATAAATCTGGTTTATTTTTCTTGGATATTTCTGGCAGAGGGTTTGGAAAATCCCATGGGCGTTTTCAAATTGTTTGGTTTTATATGCCACAAGCCCCTGTTCATATGCCTGCAATTCTGACTCAAGAGATTGTTTTTCGTAGGTTGTGGGCAGATGAACGGTATAGATTCCCACCGGCTCGTTTTTTCCCTTAACCCGGACCCGATCCAGCTCCTGGAACTGCATGGGCAAAGATAATTTTGTTACCATGACCTCACTGACTATAAGTTTCACCCCGTAAAATTTGGTCAGCCCCTCCAGTCGGGAGGTCAGGTTTACGTTATCTCCGATAATGGTATAATCGAAAAGATCGGCAGATCCCATGTTCCCCACCCGGCATTTCCCGGAATGAATCCCGATACCGATATCAATCTGGATCCCATATTTATCGATGAACAGTCTGTTCAGTTCCACAAGGGCTGCCAGCATTTCAAACCCTGTTTTAACGGCCAGAGCTTCATGGTTTTTCACGTCAAGGGGGGCATTCCAGAAACACATCACGGCATCCCCGATAAATTTGTCCAGGGTGCCGTGATTTTTGATGATACTCCTCGTCACCGGGGTAAAATAGTCGTGGAGCAGCATGGTCACCTGGGTGGGGGACAAACGTTCAGACAGGGAGGTAAAACTGCGGATATCGGCAAACATAATCGTGATAATTTTTTCCTCGCCGTCCAGACTCATCTTTTCCGGGGAATCGCTGATCTGATCCACCACCGCCTTGGACACATATTTACTGAAGGCAGACCGGTAAAATTTCTTTTTCCGTTCCGAAAACCAGAATTTAAACAGAGTCAACAGGGAAAAATTTGCCCCCAATACCAGCAATGGAAATAAAGGAGATATCCAGATATGATGGGTTTTCAGACTAAAGATCCCGCCATACCAGGCACAGACTCCCAACATCGCCGTTATCGGCAATGTCAGCCAGCCACTGGCCCAGCCGATCAAAATGGTGGTGACAATCCCCCAGATAAAAATCGCCAAAAGTTCCAGCCCGGGAACCCAATCCGGTCTGCGGATAAAGTCCTGATTCAAAATATTATCCACGATGGTGGCGTTGACTTCCACCCCGGGGAACACCGCATCCAGGGGAGACACCCTTATATCCATGAGACCTGCGGCGGAAGACCCCAGAAAAACCACCTTCTTGTCAAGGGCTCCGGGAGGCACCCTGTCTTCCAGCACGTGTCCTGCCGGGATATAGGAAAAGGTGTGCTTGGGTCCCTTGTAATTAACTAACATGGACCCATTGGCTTCCAGGGGGATAATGGTGCTTCCGATTTTAAGGGATTCAACTCCTCCCTGGGTCACTTTGAGGATGGGGTCTGGAACCCTCCCCTTAAATGCTACCAACAGGGTCGCCAGGGATAAATGGGGATAAATCTTTCCCTTCCAGGAGATCATCAAAGGCACCCGCCGCAGCACGCCATCCTCATCTGTTGAGGTGTTCATAAATCCGGCATGGGCAGATTTTTCCAAAAGTTGCGGCAATGGCGGAATCACCCGAAAGGCCGGGATCAAAAAGCCCCCCCCCTGCCCGGCCCCTTCCGACCTCACCTCTGATGTTTTCAGGACAGGCAAGCCTGGCACCTCAAGAACAGGCACACCATCTGCCTGGAAAACCAAGGAATACCCCAGGACAAAGGGACCGGTTCCCAGAACATTGGCAAGCAATTGATCATTGTCCAACAATTCAGCGGGCAACCCGTTAAACCCCAGATCCACCTGAAGATCCCGCTTTAACATTTTTTTTATCACCAGCGGTGAAGTACCGTCGGGCTCACCAAACAAGATATCATTGCCCACGCACAGGGCGCCGGCCAATTGAATTTTTTTCAGCAGCAGGGCCACCCGGTATCTGGGCCAGGGCCACTGACCAAATCGGCTGATACTGTATTCATCTATATCCACAATGGCAACGGAGCTGGGTGCCTTTTTGGTATGGGCAACCGATAAAAACACATCGTAAAGCTTATTTTCCATCAACCGCATATAGGGCGGTTTAAACACATAAAAACCGGCAATGACCAGGGTAATAACCATACCGGCCGCCGCCACCGTCCACTGGATCTGTTGTATCTTTTTACCCAAAAACCGATTAAGTTTCATGCGCATCTGCCTTTATTCTTTTTACCCTATAAAAAAACGACCTGGATCTGCTACCCAAAAGAAAAATTTTCCTTATTTTAGACTTGACAAATTCAAGTAATTAATGGTTATGATAAGCGGGTCCTGATATGAATGCAATAAAAAAAACATAGTATTTCACAAGAGGAAATAACATGCATAAAATAATTTGCAAAATCACCTTGGTTCTCCTTTTTGTCTTCTGTTTTTCAACCATGGCCCTGGGACAAGACAAGCCAACGGCGCCGATGGAAAAGCTGGCAGAGAACCCGATAGACAAGAGGGTAAACCTGGACCTGAAGGTTCTTCTGAATTCTCTTCTGGAAAACCATGAAGAGATAAAAACCTATCAACACAGACTTGAAAGTGCAAAAGCCCAGGCCCGACAAAGCAAGGGCCTCTATTATCCCCGACTGGATCTTTTTGGAGATGCCGGATACGAAAAAATAGACAAAGAATATCTTTCGGACTCCGAGGAGAATCGGCACAAACTCACCCTCAAAGGCACCCAGCTCATCACGGATTTTGGCAAGACAAGCCATACCATTGAACGGGACAAAATATACTTTGACCAATCCAAAGCAAGCCTTGACGCCATCAATCAACGAATGATCCGGGACGGGGTGGTTGCCTATATCAATATTGTCCGGGCCAGGGAGCGGTTAAGGATCGCAAAACTTTCGGAAAATCGAATCAAGGAACTCACGGGCATAGAAAAAACCCTGGTTCAAAAAGGCGCCGGTTTGACCACCGATGTCCTGCAGGCGAAATCACAACTGGCCGGGGCCATGGCCCTCCGGGTGCAGGCCAACGGGGAGCTTGAAATTGCAAAGAACCGGTTCCAGGCTGTTTTTTATCATTATCCAACCTATCAGGAAGTTGACCTGTTTAAAGAGGTCGCCTACCCCATCAAATTCGTACCGGATAATCTTGAACAGGCCATTGACACTGCTTTGAAACATAATCCGGAAGTAAAAGTCACCTCCTATGATGTGGATGCCACACAAAAAGAGATCGGTATTTCAAAGGCAAGTTATTACCCTTCTCTAAGTCTTTATGCCAAAGGGATCAATGCCAATGACAATGACGGCCAGAAAGGGTATCGAAGAGATTATGATGCGGGCGTTGAAGTTGCCTATAATCTTTATCGCGGCGGCGGCGACCAGGCAGCCATTCAAGCAGCCCTTGCCAAAAATACCGCCGCATCCACCCACCTGGGATTTGCCAAAGATATGGTAAAAGAGCAGGTCAGAAACAGCTGGGAACAATTGATGACCTTGACCCAGACAAATGAATTGCTGGATCAACAGGCCGATATTTTAAAAACATTCCTGGAACTGGCCAAGGAGGAGCGAAAAATGGGAACCCGCTCTCTTTTGGATGTGTTGAACGGAGAAGTCAACTATATCAATGCCCAGGGAGATGCAGTTGCCGCAAAGGAAGACACCAAAAGCGCGGCCTTTAATCTTTTGTTTGCCATGGGTAAAATTGATGTG
>JAHIVS010000027.1 GCA_018816605.1 Pseudomonadota bacterium | reverse complement strand
GAGACATTCACCACATTGATTCCGGCCCTTGTCATGGGGAACACCGTTATCTTAAAACCGCCCAAGCACGGTGCGCTTCTTTATGCACCGCTGCTGGAAGCCTTTTGTGAGGTGTTTCCCAAGGGGGTGATCAATATCATCTATGGGGAGGGGAGAAAAATGATTCCCCCGCTCATGGCTTCTGGCAAGATCAATGTGCTGGGGTTGATCGGCACAAGTCAAACGGCAAACGCCCTGAAAAAACAGCATCCCCATCCCAACCGCCTTCGGTGTGTGCTGGGGCTGGAGGCCAAGAATCCGGCCATTGTGCTGAAAGGTGCGGATCTTGATCTGGCTGTGAAAGAATGCATTCTCGGCAGCCTTTCCTTTAACGGCCAGCGCTGCACCGCCCTTAAGATTATTTTTGTGGAGGATAGCATTGCGCAAGCGTTTCTTGAACGGTTTGCTGTCGCTGTAAATGCACTGTCCTTTGGGATGCCATGGAAGGAGGGGGTTTTCCTGACACCGGTGGCGGAAAAAGGCAAGACTCAATTTTTACAGGCCCTGGTCGCCGATGCCGTTGCAAATGGGGCCCGGGTGGTGAATCCTTTTGGGGCAAGTGTTTTCGGCAGCTTCTTTTTTCCGGCGGTTGTGTATCCGGTTACGTCTAAGATGCGCGTCTATCATGAAGAGCAGTTCGGACCGGTCATTCCCATCCTGCCCTTTAATAAGATCGCTGAGCCCATTGAGTATATGATCAATTCAAATTACGGCCAGCAGGTCAGTATTTTCGGCAGTGATCCGGACCAGATTGCCCGGCTGATCGACCCGCTGGTGAACCAGGTCTGCCGGGTCAATATCAACAGCCAGTGCCAGCGGGGACCGGACAGCTTTCCCTTCACCGGGCGCAAGGATTCTGCCGAAGGAACCCTTTCCGTATCCGACGCCCTGCGGGTTTTTTCCATTCGAACACTGGTGGCGGCCAAACAGACCGAGTTGAACAAGCAGATCATTACCCGCATTGTCCAGGAGCATAAGAGCAAATTTCTGGCCACGGATTTTATTTTGTGATCAAACCGGCCGGACCAGGGGAATCGGCCGGCCTTTTGAAATCATCTGTTGATACACCCGGATTTGCTGACTGTAATTTTTGCAAAGATTGATGACCACCTGGGGAAAATCCGCCAGGAGGTTAGAAAAATTTTGTCCTTCCATTTCCAGAAGCAGGCAGGCGGATGTTGCCGTGAGCGTATACAACGGACCGTGGCGGTCCATCCACGCCATCTCCCCTGCAACTTTCGTTAACGCCAGATGGGTTGCCACAGACCCCATGTCGGCAATGGTGCTGCAGCTAACCCCCAGATTCCCCTGGCACAGAAAATAAACCCCCCTGACGGTTTTGTTTTCCTGAAAAATCGTCTCTCCGGCCGGATAGGACACGAAGCGGCATGCCCTTGCAATGGCCATTAAGTCTCCTGTTTTTACCCGTTTAAACAGGGTGCTTTTTGTAAGATAGAGGGTTTTATCTGCCAGGCTGAAACCGGTTTGAAGTTCCGGGGAGACCGATTTGTTTTCCAATCTTTGAGCCGCCCATTGGGCGGCTTCTGATACCATTTCATCCGGGTCTTGCCGGAATCGGCCCAGAACATCCGGCAGTAACGTTAGAATATCTCCTGCCGCATAGATGCACAAGGCTTTTATCGCAGGGTCCGGGTCCTGGGCGAGCAGATCAACCTCCTGGGCAAGAGAGGTGGCAAAGATGGGGCGGATTTTCATGGCTTTACAGCTGGCCGATAGTTTTTCCATGATGGGAATGTCTGACAGCAGGGGGATCAATGCATGGCTGAGAGCCGGGTGAAGGGTGTTTTCCAGCACCTCTATGACATTGTCAATATCTTTTTGTTTGCCAGATTGAACTGCCCGAAGAATAATCCGCATCTGTTGGCTGAACTCCATCCCCCCCACCACCCGCAGGACGATCTCAATGGTCTCCTGATGTTTTTCCATGAGACTGTTTTTCAGCAGGCGGATGAAATCGCCCTGGGTGCGATTTTCCAGGGCATTCGCACAGGCCAGATAATGGCAGGCTTGCTGGATTCGGGCCAGAACAAATCGGGAAAGATCTGCCTTGGGAAAACCGATCCGATCCAGCAGCAAAAGACTTTCTTCCTTTAAACAACGGGAGGGCTGTGCAAGGTTTCTCAACAAATGGGGAATAATTCTTTCTCCCAGGGCTTCAACCCGTTTGGATGCGTCTGCGCGGATACCGGGATCCGGGTCTTTGAGAAATATCATGAGCAATTGCCCCAAGTTCTCCGGGGACGCTGTTGAAAAAGCGTTCAACGAGGATATGCGGACCTTGGATGAGGCATCTGTGGCGGCCTGAAGGGCAAAGGAAAGGATGTTTTCATGGTTCATTCGGGACAGCCCTTCAAGGGCCCAGGCTTTCAGGTCCGTTTCTGTGGTCTGTGAAAAAACTTTCACAAGTTCCGTGGCGTAAAAGGCATCTCCTGTCTTGGACAAAACCTTAACAGCCAGCCGGACAAGGGCGGCATCCTGGGTCAGCCACTCGTCCATGCGTTGCCGGTATTCCTGGTGGGTGTCCAGGTTGCAGCCGAGGCATACCCCAGTATATGCGGCGGCTTTGACCAAGGAATCGGGATGGGATAAAAATTTTTCCAAGAACAAATCGCTTTCCCTAGGATCGATCCGGGTCAGGGCTTCCAGCCAAAAGGGGAGAACATCAACCGGGGCAACACCTGCAAGTTCATAGACCTTTGATCTGTGGGAGCCGATATTGTCAGAGGTCAGCAACCCCAGCAGCAGCTGTTGTTCCGACGGCGGTTTGTGAACAATGGCGGCGAGCAAGGGCTCCACCAAAAGATCCGGCCGGGTCCTGGTTAAAAATTGCCCGCAGAGAAGCGACACTTTTGGGTCCTTTGAGGTAAGTCCCTGTTGAAAAATCCGGATGCTGGATGTGTCGTTGGCCATCAGTTGGAGTTGGTCCTCTTCCACCTGTTGCCAGTCGGTGTGATTTTCTTTCAGGGATTGAATCAGGATGCCGGGATATGCTTTTTTCAGGCGGAAACTTATGACCACCCAGGTCAGGGCAAGGGGCAGGGCCACCAGGGAAAGCATCCGGGGCTCCATGATTCCCCGAATGAGGGTCAAAAGGCCGGATCCTGCGAAATCTGCCGCTCTGACCACGCTGCCCCGCAAGACCAGTCGTATCATGCTGCGATGCCGTTCAGGGAAAAAATTATACAGAATCGACCGGGCCGGGTTGTTGAGAACTGTTTTGAGCATCTCGGTTGTAAACCTTGCATACACCCCGGCAAAGATATCAAACCGCAGAAAAATGCCGCCAAAGGCAATACAATAGTTGATCGGGTGAAACAAGAGACTTGTGGGAACTCCCCACCGGGTGATCAGGCGGCTGGACCCCATCAGAAGGACAAACATCAGCCCATTGGATACCCCTCTAAATATTCCGAAAAACTGAAGGGTAAGCGCTTCCGAAGCAAAATGTTGATCCACCATCACATTGAACTGGTAATCGAGCAGGGGCAGGATCATATTGGGAATGGCCAGCAGCAGCACCATGTATCGGACAAGTGTGGATTCCTTTGCATGGCGGATAAACTCTTTTATCACGAGCATCTGATTTTGCTTGGGGGTTTGTTTTCCCTGTTTGACCCGGGATTGAAGCGGGGTTCCCACCACTTTTTCTGTAAATTCATTGAGGACGGCGGCCAGGATCATGCCTCCGATAAAGATCAGCAGAATATTGTCCGTCCCCACCCAGATGGCAAGCCTGCGGGTCATCAGGCTTCCAATGGTGGTTCCCAGGATGCCCCCGGCACTGATCAGGGTGTAGAGCCTTTTGGACTGCTGGGTGGTAAACATGTCGTTCAAAATATCCCAGTATAGAATG
>JAHIVS010000220.1 GCA_018816605.1 Pseudomonadota bacterium | reverse complement strand
GATCTCACCCCGGCCCTCCAGGAAGAAATCATTCTTCGGACCGGCCATGAAAACCTATAAACGTGATTAAGGACGGATAATTTTATGTCATCACAGAACAAAAGTTGCGGCCATGACCTTCGATTTGATGTGGATCAGTCTCCTCCCTGGGGGTTATCCTCTCTGTTGGCATTCCAGACAGTGATGCTCTCTGTTGCCGGAATCGTTTTAACCCCGGTGATTGTGTTACGCGGTGCGGGGATGCCCGAGAGCATGGAAGCTATTGTTATTTTTTATGCCCTGTTAATCAGTGGCGTCACCACCATTCTCCAGGCCAGGAAAGTATGGCGGTTTGGTGCCGGTTATATTCTGTTGATGGGAACTTCCGGGGCCTTCATTGCCGTGGGAATCTCCGCACTTGAATCCGGTGGCATGTCTTTGTTGATGACATTGATTGTTGCCTCATCCCTCGTCCAGTTTGTTTTCGCCAACCACCTGGGATGGCTCAGGCGGCTGGTGACTCCCCTTGTGGGCGGCACCACCATCATGCTCATCGCCGTGACCGTCATGCCCATCGTCTTTACCCATTTTCCCGCCCAAATCCCGGGGGATGCCGTCTATGAGGCACCCCTGGTTGCCCTGATTACCCTGGCAACCATCCTGTTCTTGTCCTTTTTTGGAAATAGAAGTTTACGTCTCTGGGCACCCATCATCGGGATCATCTTCGGTTCCCTGGCCAGTTTTTTATTTGGAGATCTGGATTTGTCCCTTGTCAGCAAAGCGGCCTGGATCGGTTTTCCTGAACTGGAATGGGCCGGGTTTGATTTTTCCTTCGATCAAAAGTTCTGGGTGTTGTTTCCCGCCTTTATGATTGTCACCATTGTGGGTGCCATCGAAACCTATGGGGATGCCATCGCCGCCCAGCAAATTTCCCATAGAAGGTCCAAACCCATTGATTATCGCACGGTACAGGGAGCACTCTATGCGGATGGCCTGGGCAACCTTCTTTCGGGGATACTGGGCACCTTGCCCAATACCACCTATTCCACCAGTATCTCGGTGGTGGAGATGACAGGGGTTGCCGCAAGACGGGTGGGGATTCTTTGCGGGGTGATCATGACCCTGCTGGCATTTTTTCCCAAAATCACCGCAGTTATTCTTTCCGTTCCAAAACCTGTGGTGGGAAGCTATCTGTTGGTATTGATTTTAATGTTGTTCATACACGGTGTCCGGATGGTGGTCAGTGAAGGGTTAAGCTTTGAGAAGGGGACCATCATCGGCATGGGGTTCTGGCTAGGGGTCGGGTTGCAGCAACAGGCTATTTTTTATGACAGCATTCCCGGGTGGCTGGCACCCATCCTGAACAATGGCATGACCATTGGAACCATGATTACCCTGCTCTTGGTGGGGATTTTGAACCTGGGCCATGGGCGGAAGGCCCTGTTGAAAACACGGTTTTCGATCAAAGAGCTGCCGGTGATCAATCGCTTTATCATGGCCTTTGTCCAAAAAAACAGATGGGACACTCAAACCCAGAGCCGTATTCAGCTTGCGGTTGAAGAGATCATATTGGGATTGACCCGGATGCGGCAGGAGGAGGACAATGACCCGCCAGCCAAGTTTCGCATTGAGCTGCGGGTGATTGACGATCAATTGGAAATGGACATGGCGGTAACCGCCATGGACGATAATCTCGAAGTGATCATTGACGCGGCCAAGCTTTCCAAGCAGGTGCCCATGAATCAATTGTCCTTTAAAATATTAAGCAGTCTGGCCGATGAAGTCCGCCATTATCAATTCCATGGGCTTGATTATATCTGCCTGAAAATAAAGGTCTGAAAGCGGATTCATAAACCTGGAAATATGGAAAAAATTCACTATAATTATGAAAAAAATGTAATAATTTTGCCCTTAATTATTTTTTGAACCATTCGGTTTGAATGGCTTATGAAGCATTAATTAATAAATTAATTAAAATGGTTGTATTGGGATCTAAGATAGTATTTGTGGTTGGTACGCATAATGCTTATAATATCAACAATAGTACCATTTTAATTTGATTTTTTATACACTATTTTCATAACAGAGGGGAACGGTTTTTATGAAAAAAATATTCGGTTTGCTATTTGTGACTTTATTGCTGTTTTTATCCCAGACAACCGCCTTTGCGTCCATGATAAGCGACGCTGCAGGGTATGATGTGGCAACCCATGACAATGCAACATGGCAGCGATTGGGTGCCAGCAGCACCCTTGATGATGGTGTGTTCTGGTCCAATGATGGGGGGAGTACCTGGGGACATGAGGAGGTCTTT
>JAHIVS010000219.1 GCA_018816605.1 Pseudomonadota bacterium | reverse complement strand
GGTGTTGATGCCGTGGAAAAAACACGGCAGCTCCTGCCGGATGTGGTGCTGCTGGATATTGCCATGCCCAACCTGAGCGGGCTGGAGGCGGTGAGGCTGTTGCGCGAGGCAGTACCGGAGATCCCTATTGTGATTTTGTCCATGCATGCCAAAGAAAACTATGTGCGCCAGGCGTTGAGCAGCGGGGTCTTAGGCTATGTGCTCAAGGATTCCCCCAGCATAGATATTCTGTCCGCCATTCGCGCTGCCCGCCGCAATGAGTATTTTTTAAGTTCGAAAATCAAGGCCGGTGTGATCGATGCCTACCTTGAAAACAAAAACAGCCAGCCCACGGTCAGGGGCTATGATCTGCTTTCTGAAAGGGAACAGCAGGTTTTCCGGTTGGTGGTGGAAGGAAAGTCTGCCAAAGATATTGCCTCCCTGTTATATGTCAGTGCCAAGACCGTTGAAAAGCATCGCGCCAATGTGATGAAAAAACTGGGGGTCCACGGCCGGCTGGAACTGCTCAAATATGCCATTAAAATAGGCATTGTCGACCCGGTATTGTGGGAGGACTAGTTTTGCCCGTATGAAAAAATGATGGTAATTCGTACCGTATTGTGGTTTATTGAACCGTATCAATACCCGTCATATCGTCGGCGAATCCGGCGTAAACATCATTGCAGCGCAATATGAAAGCCTTGGCATCATTCTGCGTCCGACTTTAATGAAACTGTACCCGCAAATTAGGAGAGATCATGGATTTTCTAAAAGACGTCAATCTCGACAAAATTGCTGAATTGGTAATGTTCTGGATCACCACGTATGCCGTAAAACTCATTGCCGCCATACTCATTCTTCTTGTTGGAAAATGGCTGGCCGGAAAGCTATCAAGGCTATTGACAAAACTGCTTGAAAAAAACAGAGTTGATGTCACACTGGTCAAATTCCTTGAGAGTATTATTTATTATACCCTCATGATCGTTGTGACCATTGCGGCGGCCGGACAGCTTGGCATCAATACCACCTCATTTCTGACCATTGTCGGTGCGGCCGGTCTTGCCATCGGTCTTGCCTTGAAAGATTCACTGTCCAATTTTGCCTCCGGTGTCATGCTGATTTTGTTCCGCCCTTACAGGGTTGATGATTTCGTTGACTTTGGCGGTGTCTCGGGAAGTGTCGTCAGTATCTCTTTGTTTACCACCACGCTGAACACGGTTGACAACAAGCGGGTCATTGTTCCCAATGCCAGTATTACCAGTAATGTGATTACCAATGTCACCGCCAATAAAACCCGTCGGGTGGATCTTGTGATCAGCATCGGGTATGATGATGACCTTAAAAAGGCCAAAGAGATCCTCCATGGGATTATTGCCGAGGAGGATCGTGTACTGGAGACCCCAAAGACAAAAATCGCTGTCTCCCAACTGGCAGACAGCAGCGTCGATTTTATTGTCAGGCCCTGGGTTAAGACCGCTGACTACTGGGATGTTTATTTTGATCTCACGGAAAAGATTAAACTCACCTTTGATAAAGAAGGGGTAAAGATCCCTTATCCCCAGCAGGATGTTCATCTGTACACACGACAGACAGACTAGTGAGAAGTGCCTGAGAACTATAGTTTTATTGGTCTCAGGCCCTTTTTCTGACGAAGGGATCACTGGGTATACATAAAATCCCCTCCCCATAATACTGTTTTCTCCCCATTGCCCTCTTTTAAACGGTTTTATATTACTTTATCCGTCATAAAGTAATTAATGTAACCCGCTTGAAAGGAGAAAACATGCCTGTACGACTCATCGAATCAACCCAGAGTGCCCATCAATACCCCTTATTGATAAAACAATTGTTAAAGCCGGCCTTGGTCCATTCGCCTGAAAAGGAGATTATCTACAGGGACAAGGTCCGATATAATTATGTGACATTGTCAAAACGAATTGGAAAACTGGCCAATGCTCTCGGAGACCTGGGCGTAAAACAAGGCGATACTGTGGCGGTCATGGACTGGGACAGCCATCGCTATCTCGAATGTTTTTTCGCCGTTCCCATGATCGGTGCGGTTCTGCACACCATCAACATCCGGCTGTCACCAGAGCAGCTGGTCTATACCATCAACCATGCCGAAGATGACATCATTCTTGTGAACCGGGATTTTCTGCCTCTTCTGGAAACGGTCCGGCATAAGCTTGATACCGTAAAGAAGATGGTTCTCCTGACCGATGAGGATGGGGCATCGGAGCTTCCATCCTTCATTCACACCGAGTATGAAAAAATGGTGGAACAGTCGTCCGATGACTATGAATTTCCGGATTTCGACGAAAATGCCATGGCCACATGCTTTTATACCACCGGCACCACAGGGCTCCCCAAGGGGGTCTACTTCAGTCACCGTCAGATCGTGCTCCACACCTATGGGTTGATGTCGGGCCTCTGCGCCTATAGAACCCACATGTCCGTGGATTCCGGTGACGTTTACATGCCGCTGACCCCCATGTTCCATGTCCATGCCTGGGGCATGCCCTATCTGTTTACCCTGCTGGGGAACAAACAGGTCTATCCGGGGAAATATGAGCCAGAGGTCCTTTTGAAGCTGGTTCTGTCGGAAAAAGTGACCTTTTCCCATTGTGTGCCCACCATTATTCACATGCTGCTGAACAGCCCGGTCATCGATAAGATCGATCTGTCGCACTGGACCGTGGTGATTGGTGGGGCAGCGCTTTCCAAGGGGCTGTGCAAGGCCGCTTTGGACCGAAACATCAATATTTACGGTGCCTACGGCATGTCTGAAACCTGTCCCCTGTTGACCGTCTCCAATTTAAAAGAAGAGATGCTGGATTGGGACGCGGATGACCAGACGCCGGTCCGGTGCCGCACCGGTCTTCCCGTCCCCCTTGTGGATCTGGAAATTATCAATGCATCCGGCAAACCCCTTCCCCATGATGGGACGCATACCGGGGAAATTGTGGTCCGGTCCCCCTGGCTGACACAGGGGTACCTCAAGGATACGGAAAAGAGTGAGGAACTCTGGGAAGACGGATGGCTGCACACCGGAGATATCGGATTCATTGACGCCAAGGGTTATCTTCAGATTACCGACCGGGTCAAGGATGTGATCAAAACCGGCGGGGAATGGCTTTCGTCCCTTGCACTGGAGGATATCATCAGCCAGCACCCTGCGGTTTCAGAAGCTGCAGCCATTGGGGTTCCAGATGAAAAATGGGGGGAACGCCCCCTGGTCTTTGTTGTCTTGAAAGCCCAGTTCCGGGACAAGGTCACCCCGGAAGAACTCAAGGATTTTTACGGGCAGTATGTGGACAAAGGGATTATCCCGAAATACGGGATTCCCAGCCAAATCCAACTGGTGGAGGAGATCGCCAAAACCAGCGTCGGAAAAATCAACAAAAAGGAATTGAGAAAGCCCTATCAATAAAGGACAAAGCATGGAAAAAGTCAGTGATTTTCTGGAAGCGGTTGTGGCGCGCATCGGGCGTGTTGCCATGTGGAGTAATGGCGTGCTGGTTTTGATCATAATGCTGCAGATTATATTGCGGTATGTCTTTAACAACGGCCTGGTCGCATTGGAAGAGCTGGAATGGCATCTTTATGCCGCAGGGATCATGACCGGGGCCTCCTATGCAATGGTAAAGGATGTCCATATCCGGGTCGATCTGTTCCATACCCGGTTTTCCGACCGGACCCGGCATGTTCTGGAAATTTTTGGGATTTTAGTGCTGCTGCTTCCCTTTGCGGGGGTGGTGTTTCATCAGAGCCTTGATTTTGTCCACGAGGCCTGGCGTTTGGGGGAACGGTCGCCCTCACCCATGGGATTGCCCTGGCGGTGGGCGGTGAAAGCCCTTCTTCCGTTCGGGTTCGGCCTGATGATCCTGGCCGCGGTGGCCCGGCTGCTGCGAAGTGCTGTCGCGTTGCGGAGGTCTGGCCATGGCGCTTAATGACGTTCTTGTGGTTTCCATGTTTGTCACCTTTATCGGTCTTTTGTTCACCGGGTTTCCCATTGCCTGGGTCCTGGGCGGTGTGGGGGTTGCCTTTACCCTGGTCGGGTATTGCGCCGACCTCTGGTTCGGCACCATGACCGGTCTGGATTATCTGACCTTGAGCATGTCGGTTAACCGGATTTTTAAAACCATGAGCAATTGGGTGCTGGTGGCCCTTCCCATGTTTATTTTCATGGGGCTGATGCTGGATCGGTCCGGCATTGCCGAGCGGATGATGCATGAAATGCAGAAATTGTTCGGCCGTGTCAGGGGAGGGCTGGCCATTACCGTCACGCTGATCGGTATTATCCTTGCCGCCTCCACCGGCATTATCGGGGCCTCGGTTGTTCTCCTGGGGCTATTGTCCCTTCCGGCCATGATGAAACAGGGGTACTCTCTTCCCTTATCCCTTGGTACCATCGCAGGGGCAGGGACGCTTGGGATTCTGATTCCACCCAGTATCATGCTGGTGATCATTGCGGATCAGCTCTCGCTCTCTGTGGGG
>JAHIVS010000218.1 GCA_018816605.1 Pseudomonadota bacterium | reverse complement strand
GGGGTATATCAAGTCCATCCAGGACATTGAAAAGATTGTCATCTCCTTTGATTCAAAGGGAACCCCTGTCCTGCTCCGGGATGTTGCCAACATCCAGATCGGCCCGGAGCTTCGCCGTGGGGTTCTTGAGTGGAACGGACAAGGAGAGATCGTGGGCGGGATCGTAGTGATGCGGTATGGCGAGAACGCCCTTGAGGTCATCAAACGGGTCAAACTCAAACTGACTGAACTTCAAAAAGGGCTTCCCCCGGGCGTGGAAATCATTACCGGGTATGACCGGTCTGCTTTGATTCAACGTGCTGTGGATACACTGAAGTCTAAACTCACCGAGGAAATGATGGTGGTGGCTGTCATCTGTATTATTTTTCTGCTCCATTTCAGGTCCGCGTTTGTGGCCATTTTCACCCTTCCCGTGGGCATATTGATGTCGTTTCTCATCATGTACTTTCTGGGAATCAATGCCAATATCATGAGCCTTGGTGGGATTGCCATTGCCATCGGGGTCATGGTGGATGCCTCCATTGTTCTGGTTGAAAACGCACATAAACACCTTGAACGGGACCGGGGCAAAAAATCCCACACCCAGATCATCATTGATGCTTCCAGGGAAGTCGGGCCTGCTTTGTTTTTCAGTCTTTTGATCATCACCATCTCCTTTCTTCCGGTCTTCAGCCTGGAAGGGCAGTCCGGCCGATTGTTCAAACCCCTGGCCTTTACCAAAACAACGGCAATGGCCGCATCCTCGATCCTTGCCATTACCATTATCCCGGTGCTCATGACCTTTTTTGTCCGGGAAACCCCCATAAATCCCCTGCTGTCTTCCCGGAAAAAAGTCTGGATCTGGGTTCTGGCCCTGGCCGGTCCGACAGCTGCGGTCATCTGTGCCGGACTTCTCGGTTATAACCTGCCGGAATTGAGCCTGGTGATGGCCATGGGACTTTCCATCTTTTTGTTCTTCTGCCTTGTGTCCCAGAAAATCATTGCTGAAAAGAAAAACCCTTTGTCCCGGTTTTTAATCTCTCTGTATCTGCCCGTGATCCGGCTAGTCCTGAAAAAGAAAAAAACCACACTGTTGATTTTTCTTCTGGCCATCCTGATCACCTGGTATCCCCTCACCCGGCTGGGAAGCGAATTCATGCCGCCTTTAAATGAAGGGGATCTTTTATACATGCCCACAACCCTGCCCGGGATTTCCATTACAAAGGCAAAGGAGCTTTTACAGCAGACCGATAAAATTATTCAACGGTTCCCAGAGGTCAAAACCACCCTGGGCAAAGTCGGTAGGGCCGAGACATCCACAGATCCAGCGCCTTTGTCCATGATAGAAACCGTGATCCAGCTGCGGCCCCAGGTGGAATATGAGACAATTTTTGTTCCCAGGTTTTTTTCAGGCTGGCCTGGATGGGTGAAAAAACCCTTGACCTGGATCTTACCTGAAACACAAAAAGGCCGGGTGCTTCACGAGTGGCGCAAAAAAAATATCCATCGGTTTTTCTCTGGCTGGCCCGATATGATAAAAGCACCCCTGGCCTTTATTTTTCCTGAACAACGATATATTACCCTCCAGGAACTCACCGATGACCTGGACCAGGCTGTCAGGTTTCCCGGTCTTACCAATGCCTGGACCATGCCCATCAAAACCAGGATCGACATGTTGTCCACCGGGATCAAGACCCCTGTGGGAATTAAAATCATGGGGCCGGATTTAGAAGTCCTGGCCAGTATCGGGGAAACCATCGAGGCCACACTCAAGACCGTACCCGGAACTCTCTCTGTTTTTTCAGAACGGGTGACCGGGGGAAACTACCTTGATTTTACCATCAACCGGGACAATATCGCCAGGTACGGGCTTTTGATCCAGGATGTCCAGGATATCATCAAAACCGCGATTGGCGGGATGAATGTGTCATTTTCCATTGAAGGGCTTGAACGCTATCCCATAAACCTGAGATACAACAGGGAATTTCGAGATAACCTGGACATGATCAAGCGGGTCATGGTGCCTACGCCCTCAGGCTCCCAGGTGCCGCTCACCCAGCTTGCAGACTTTTCCATCCACAAGGGGCCTGCTGGAATCAAGAGTGAAAATTCCAAGCGAACCGCGTGGGTGTACATTGATCTAAAGGGCATTGATATCGGCACCTATGTAAAAAAAGCCAAAATCATAGTGGATGAAAAAATACAACTGCCCACGGGGTACTCCCTCCTGTGGTCAGGGCAGTATGAAAACATGGAAAAAGCCAGGAAAAAATTGAATATTATTATCCCGGCCACGCTTCTGGTGATTTTCATTCTCCTTTACATCCACTTTAATAACCTTGTGGAGGTTATAATCGTAATGGGCAGCCTGCCCTTTGCCCTGGTGGGCGGATTCTGGCTGATCTATCTTCTGGGCTATAATATGTCCGTGGCCGTTGGAGTCGGGTTTATCGCGCTGGCCGGGCTTGCCACTGAAACAGGGATTGTCATGCTCGTCTACTTGGACGACGTGTTTAAAAGGAAAAAAGAAAACTGCGAAATGAACTCATTGATTGATCTTGAACTTTCAGTGATTGAAGGCGCGGTTGAACGGGTTCGCCCGAAAATTATGACGGTTGCCACCACCCTGATCGGTCTTTTACCGGTCATGTATGGATCAGGAACCGGGTCTGAGATCATGAAACGGATCGCAGCCCCCATGGTGGGAGGGCTCATCTCTTCAACCATCATGACCCTGATCATCATTCCTGTGGTGTATAGCCTGTGGAAAGAGTTGGAACTAAAGAAAACAACCATAAAACATACTTAAAAAAAAGGAAGTAAAAATGAAAAAATCAATTGTACGTGTCAGCCTGTCCCTTATTTTCGCTGTATTAATGGCACAGTTTGCCTTTGCCACCAGTGGAAACAAAACCATGCCGGATTCTGATAAATTCGGAGACCTGATCCATGAATCCATTGTTGACGGATATTCTCTATCCTATTACTTCATGGATCTCAGGCAGCAGGCAGCAGCCGAAAAATCAAAAGCCACATCCGCGCACGGGTCCCACACCAAAGAGATGGACAAACCCCATCATATCATGGTGTACATAATGGACAGCAACCAGAAGCAAGTGTCAAAGGGAAAGATCGGTTTTCTGATAAAAGATGCCGGAGATAAAAAACAGACGGCCATGGGAATGTTCATGAGCAACGGGTTTGGAGCCACCGCGGACATGAAGAAAAAAGGAATTTACACCATCACAACCAAAGCTGTTCTGGGTGACAAAAAACTCATGGACCGCTTTGAATTTGAAATAAAATAGTAGGACAGATTTAAGGCAGGGGCCTGAAGAAACCTTCTTTGCCCCTGCTTGTCATTCCATTACTTCGGGGGGGGGACCCCCTTCTGTTGCCAGGATCAGGGAAAAAACTGCTCCATCGGAGCTGTGTTATAAAACAATCAATAATTCCAATCCGCATGGCTTACAGGCAGTTTGCTTAGCTGTGTTTTTAATTGCTTCCAGTTTGGCAGGTATGTGTCCATATAAAAGAGGAACCTGTCATTGTGATGTCTTTCCAGCAAGTGAACCATTTCATGCACGATGATATATTCTAAACAACAATCCGGCTTCTTTGCCAGTTCAAGGTTTATCCAAATTCTTTTCTTTTCAATGGTGCATGAACCCCACTTGGTTTTCATTTGCTTTACTTGCCACTCGTTCACTTTAATATTCAATACTTTTTCCCACTTCTCAATAATTTCAGGAATTTGTTTTTTCAGCTCAAACCGATACCATTCAGTCAATATTGTATGTCGTTTTTCAACCTGTGTTTCAGGTCTTACATAAAGGTCAATATAAGTTTTGTTTTTCAAAATAACCTTGGGCGGTGCATCCGTTTCTATGATATTCAGCAGGTATCTTGTGCCTT
>JAHIVS010000026.1 GCA_018816605.1 Pseudomonadota bacterium | reverse complement strand
CTTTGGTGGTCATGTCGCTGTCAACAGCCTGAATCTAAAGGTTGAACCCTTTGGTTTAAAATCCATTATCGGCCCCAACGGGGCCGGTAAAACCACCCTGTTCAACCTTATTTCAGGACAATATGTACCCACATCCGGTCAGGTTCTGTTCAATGGAAAAGATATCACAAACCTGGGCGTGGCCAAACGGGCAACCCTTGGCATAGGCAGATCCTTCCAGCTGACCAATATTTTCGCAAGTCTCACGGTATTGGAAAATGTCCGTCTGGCTCTCCAGGCCAAAGAAAACATTGGCATGGTGTTCTGGAAACATTATAAATCCTATCCAGAACTTGAAGAAAAGGCCTATGCTCTTCTCAAACAGGTGCTGCTGGATGAAAAATATAAGGCCCAGGCCTGTGTTCTTACCCATGGGGAGCAAAGAAAGCTGGAGATTGCCATTCTTCTGGCCCTTGACCCCAAAGTCCTTCTTCTGGACGAACCCACCGCTGGTATGAGCTTAGAAGATGTGCCTGCGATTCTTGAGATCATCCAGGACATCAAGCGCCTGAAAAACAGGACCATTCTTCTGGTGGAGCATAAATTTGATATGGTCATGACCCTGTCCGATTCCATTGCCGTTCTCCAGGAAGGCAGGATCATCTGCGATGATACCCCGGCCGCTGTTTCAAACAACCCGATCGTGATGGATGCCTACCTGGGCGGGGGGGTTACGCATGAATGATCCCATCCTCTTTCTTGAAAATGTCCATACCCACATCGGCCAGCACCATATCCTCCAGGGGGTATCCCTGGGAGTTACCCCGGGCGGGGCAACCATTCTGCTTGGCAGAAACGGGGCCGGCAAATCCACCACCCTGAAAACAATCATGGGGCTGCATCCCCCGTCCAGCGGTCGCATCTGTTTTCTCGGCAAAGATATTCACACCACAAAAACACATAAAATAGCCCGATTGGGCATGGGATTTGTTCCCGAGGACAAAGCCGTCCTTTTTAACCTGACCGTTGAAGAGAACTTCAGGCTGTCCATGATTGAAGAAAATGAAAAAATTCATAAGAATCTTGAGGAGGTCCTCCTGCTTTTTCCGGCGTTGAAAACTTTCTGGAAAAGAAAGGCCGGGCTTCTTTCCGGCGGCCAGAGACAAATGCTGGCCATTGCCCGGGTTTTTGTCTGCGACCATGCCCTGCTGCTCATTGATGAACCGTCCAAGGGGCTTGCCCCCATTGTTGTCAACCAATTGGGTGAAGCCCTGGTACGGATCAAGGACAAGACAAAGGTGATTCTTGTGGAACAAAATTTCAATCTGGCATGCCAGGTGGGGGCTGACTGTTTTATCCTGGATGACGGCCGGGTGGTCTTCCACGGTCTGATCCGGGATCTGGCAAAAGACAGGGCCATGATGAAAAACTATCTGGGCATATGAAAAACCCGCACAGGAGATATAATGACAAGTCAGGCAATCGACCTCAAAACCAACCGATTTAAAACCAACAGAGTCAAAACAGGGATAAACTGGCTCATGGGGATCGGTCTGTTCATGCTTCCCTTGATATGGATAGACCCGATAACCTATTTAACCCTGACCGTGGCAGGCCTCTCCCTGGGCATGCTCATTTTTCTCATTGCTTCCGGGCTGACCCTGATTTTCGGGCTCATGGATGTTCTGAATCTTGCCCATGCCGCATTTTTTACCTTTGGCGCCTACACAGGGTACTCGGTCCTGAACCTCATAGCTTCTTTCGGATGGATTGAGACCGCCTCGTTGGGGGGCAGTGCTTTTTTTCTGATGGTGGCCCTGGGGACGGCCGGTTGTGTGGGGGCAATTCTCGGAATCATCACGGAACGGCTGGTGATTCAACGAGTATACGGAGATCATCTGATGCAGCTGCTGGTCACCGTGGGCGTCTCTTTTGTCATGGTTGAAATCCTGAAAATCATATGGGGGGTAAATGATGAGGTGGTCCCGGTGCCATTGGCTTTCCAGGACAGTTTCATCATTTACGGGGTGTTTGTGGAATATTTCAGGGTGGTTTCCATTCTCCTGGGGGTCTGCGTATTTGCAGGACTTCAGTTTGTGCTTAAAAAAACCAAAATCGGAATCATTGTCCGGGCCGGTGTTGAAAACCGGGAAATAGTAGAAACCACCGGGTATAACATCAACCGGATTTTTACCCTGGTGTTTGCGGCAGGTGCAGCCCTTGCTGCCGTCGGCGGCACCATGATGGCGGTTTTCAACCAGGCGGTTAACCCGGGAATGGGCGACCAGTTTCTTATTTTTGCTCTGATTGTCGTCATTATCGGTGGCATGGGGTCTGTGACCGGCAGTTTTATCGGCGCTATTATCGTGGGACTTTCATTTAATTACATCGCCTATTTGGTTCCAAAAATGGCCCTGGGTGTCAATTTCATGATTATGGCCATTATCCTTTTAATCCGCCCGAAAGGGCTTTTCGGAAAGGAATAGACCATGAACACCACCCAGAAATTAATGATCAGCAACCAGGGCCGCACCCGCACAAATCCTTTCATCTTGAACCCGATGGTTTGCCTTTATGCCGGGATAATTGTCCTGCTTGCCCTAATCCCCTTTATTTTCCCCTCTTTCAGGGTAATGGACCTGATGGCCAAAATCATGATTTTTACCCTGGTGGTCGCCTCTTTTGACCTATTACTGGGATATACCGGCATTCTCTCTTTTGCCCACGGCATGTTCTTTGGAATCGGGGCCTATTCCGTCGCGCTGATCCTCTACCATATCCCGAAGCCTTCCTGGTATCATATCCTTCTGGCCGTCATCATTTCTCTGGGGGTCAGTATCGGCATGTCCCTGTTGGTTTCCTTTTTCTCCTTACGGGTAAAAGCCATCTTCTTTGCCATGCTGACCCTGGCTCTGGCTGAATTTGCCCATATTCTGGGCGTTCAGTGGACCAGCCTGACCGGCGGGGAAGACGGGGTCTCCTTTGTTCTACCCGGGATTTTCAACTTTAACCACAGCTTTGGTACCCTTTTCCATACCCAGGTGAACGGGCGCCTGGTGGTCTATTTTCTGATCCTGATCAGCACGGCATTTCTGTTTGCAGCACTTCTACGGTTCACCCAGTCCCCTTTGGGACGGGTGTTGAAAGCGATCCGTGAGAATGAACAGCGAACCATTGCCCTGGGATATCAAACCTTCAAATACCAAATTTATTCAATCGTTTTCAGTTCAGCCCTTGCATCCATGGGCGGGATACTCTATGCCATGTGGCTTTGTTATGTGAACCCGGATTCGGTGTTTCACACCGCCATTATGGTAAATATTCTTCTCATGGTATTGATCGGGGGCATGGGCACCCTCTACGGCAGTGTCATCGGGGCTGCATTTTTCATCATAACGGAAAACTGGCTGCCCGGACTCCTAAAATCCATGGCCGCCATGGTTCCGGAAAATGTTATCATCCAGACCATGGCAGACCGGTGGCAGCTGTATTTCGGAATTGCGTTTGTCCTGGTGGTGCTGTTTTTCCCCAAAGGTGTTCTGGGAACCATCCGATCCAGGATCAGACAAAAAAAAATCCTATTAAACACCCTATTTAAATATTAAGGATATCAAAACATGATTGAACCTGAAATCCGTCGAATAAACGGCGAGAACCTGAAGATAAATGCCGCCTTCTGGCCGGGCGGCAGCAAGACCGTGTTATGCCTCCACGGGATCACGGCAAATTGCCGCTCCTTTGATATGATGGCAGCCGCCCTGTCTCCCCAATACCGGGTGATCGCAATGGATCTAAGGGGTAGAGGCCTTTCCGACAAACCCGATACCGGGTACTCTCCCGAGCATCATATCAGGGATATCCTCTCTGTCATGGATGATCTTGGTATGGAAAAAACATTTCTGATGGGACATTCCCTGGGAGCCTTTATCAGCCTGATGTTTGCCGCCCTGCATCCGGAAAGGGTTACAAAACTGATCCTGGTGGACGGGGGAGGCGATCTGGATAAGGCCCAGATGGACCAGGTCTTTACGGGCATCAAACCGGCACTTGACCGTCTGGAAAAAATCTTTCCATCAGAGACGGCCTACCTGGACCAGATGAAATCCGCTCCCTATATTCAGCCCTGGCTGCCGAATATGGAGACCTATTACACCTATGAAATTGAAGAGGTTGAACAGGGCGTCAAAACAAATATCAACCCGGCACATATCAAGGAAGAATCCGGAAATGTCCGGAAAATCGATTGCGCATCCCTTTATGGGAAGGTGAGGTGTCCGGTGTTGATTCTCCGTGCCACACAAGGGCTTTTAAGCCAAAATGACCTGCTGCTGCCTACCGATGTGGTCGAAAAAATGATGAAACAGATTCCTGATGCCCGGCTCTTCAATGTTTCGGGAACAAATCATTATGGTATCTTGTTTCAACCCCATCCCGAACGCGACAATGCTCTGGGTAATTTTTTAGCAGAATAAGGTTCGGTGAGAGGGTACGGTGAGCGGGGGCCCTCAGTACAAGCAATCAGCCCAACGCCTTTTTCAAAGGGCAGGTTTGGGCGATTTCCCGCCCCTGGCGATAGGCCGCAAGGATTTCAACGGATTTAATTGCCAAGGCCCTGCGGATTTCTCTTCTTTTGCCTTTTATTCTGGGGATGGGCATGGACTCATAGGCGGTTGTCCGGTGACGCATCCAGGCAATAACAGCGGCCCGGGCTCTATTTTCAATTGGGATAAGCCGGGTTCTTGCCACGGTTCCGCTGTTGACCGGGGTGGCATGGGCGGTGATCTTTTCCCCCAAAACCCTTGCGTGTTGCTGGTATCTGGGATGAAAATCAAGGAATCGAATCACTTGGGCAAGAAACGCATCCACGTAAGCCAGTTGTTTTGCCTCCCGAAGGGAAAGATCCCTGACCCGCTGCCGGGCATACTCAGGGGTTGACCGCCTGTCCTGGATCTGTTTTCGGGATGCCAGGATATCGGCCTGCCTGGCCCAGATCCCCTTTGAAATTATCCGCCGGCCCCTGGGCACCTGGACCACCCAGACCGGCCCTTTGGCCTTAACGCTCCTGGTGATGGCGGCATCTCCGGCGGGAAGGAAGCCCCAATCAAGCGGGGGTATCCGTTCTTCTCCGGATTCAGACAAAAGCCGCCCCTCTACCCGGCCGGGTCTGACAATTTGATGATCATAAGCCATTCTCACCCACCGGATCGTTTAACTTTATAGCCCAGGCAGCCCAATTGCTTTTCCAGCAGATCCCGGTGGTCCCCCTGGATTTCAATGATTCCGTTCTTTAAGCCGCCGCCGCTCCCGCACTTTTGTTTCAGCAAGGTTGCCATCTGTTTCAACTCCTGATTTTCCAGGGGCAACCCCACAATCAAGGTGACGCCTTTTCCTTTTCTCCCCTTTGTTTCCCTCATTAACCGGACAATGCCATGGCATTTAACCCCGACCGGTTTGGCACCGTCACTTTTAGGAAGGGAGCTTTTTTTCCGGCAGCTGCATTTTTGTATGGGTAGACTACAATTGGGACACATTTTTCCAAATTCTGTGGAATAAACCAAATCGTCATCATTTAGGGATCTTGTCATATTGCCTGCCTGGTTATTTTTGTGGGTATCACCCCAGGGTAAATGCCATGTATTTGATACTTGCCCCCCTGGACAATGCGGCCTTCTCAAAACTGGAAACGATATCACGGGCACCGGGTCGCCGTTTTTTTTTCAAACAGGTTTCTCCCAAATGAGGTTCAGACCCATTCAGACCAAACCCATGGAAGTCAGACCCATCGGGTTCAGACCGGTGAAGATCATCAACCGCTGCAATCACGTGCCCCCCCCATTGTTCAACAGATTCCCGGGTATACGTGTAAAGGGAGTCACTATCGGTTTTCAAATGCACCACCCCACCGGGAACCAGCAGGCGAGCATAGGCATCTAAAAATGAGGGGGCAGACAACCGGTTTTTAATGGACCGCTTTTTCAGGTGGGGGTCGGGAAAGGTCAGCCAGATCTCGTTTATGGAGTGTCGGATAAAAAATGCGCAAATCCGCTCAATCCGCACCCTCAAGAAATGTACATTTGTAAGCCCCTGTTCAATGGCCTGTTCTGCCCCCACACAGATTCGATGGCTCTTGCTGTCAATTCCCAGATACAGCCCCTGGGAATTTGCGGCGGCAAAACCAATGCAATGCTCTCCCTTGCCGCAGCCAAGTTCTAAAACCTTTTCCATCCCCCCAAACTCCTGGGCGTACCAGGGATATTCCCCAAAAGGTGCTGCTTCACCAAACTTTGAAAAGGTCACATTGGACAGTTCTTGGACGCGTTCATACTTGAGTAATTTTGTTTTTGCCATGGTGATCGCCTGCCCGTTAAATCATTTATCCGGCAGTTTTCCCTTAAATAAATCCCCCAGTCCTGCAAAGGGATTTGTAAAATTATTATCCGTCGATCGGTCAACGGACAGATCCGAAGCCCCATCGGCATAGGCATCGGCCACCTGATCCCGGGAGTGTTCGTTATCATGGCAATAAATGCAGAGCAGCTCCCAATTGCTTCCGTCCGGGGGATTGTTGTCATGGTTGTGGTCTTTATGGTGTACGGTCAGCTCCTTTAACCGTTTGCCGTCAAACTCCCGGGCACAATGGCCGCAGATCCAGGGATACATTTTCAAGGCACGCTCCCTATAGGTTTTTTCACGATCCCTTTGGCTGCTATGGGCCTCGGAAACAATCTGATGGATCTTCCTGTCATCTGTTGAAGACATATGAGATTCTCCCTTTTTATTTTCTTAAATTTTAAAAATCCTTTGCATATCACATCCCTAAGGCGGGGTCATTCTTTTTTTTCGGAAGGCGGACCCAATTTAGGGATATCGGGAGGATCATCCAGAACCCTGCGAATACAAACAGATAATTCTCTCATATCCACAGGTTTCATGAGAAGGGCGCAAATACCCATCTGCCCGGTTTTTTCTTCATCAATCCTTGAACTGTATCCGGTACTCAGTATAATGGGAATATCCTTTCGAATGGAAATCATCTGGCCGGCCATTTTTTCTCCGGTCATATGGGGCATGGTCTGATCCGTAATAACCAGATCAAATCGATCCGGATACCGGCAAAAAAGGTCCAGGGCTTCCGGGCTGCTGGTTTTGCTGGTGACGGTGTAGCCAAGCCGTTCAAGCCGCATCCGGGTCATATCGGCAATGGATGGTTCATCATCGACCACCAGGATATGTTCACTTCCCCCCACCAGGGGGTGGACTTTTTTGTTCTGGTCCAAAACCGCCTGATCACTCGCCGGTAAAAAAACATGAAACACAGATCCTACGTTCGGGGTACTGTCAACATGAATCACCCCCATGTGTCTTTTTACAATCCCATGGACCATGGCCAATCCCATTCCAGACCCCTTTCCAATTTTTTTTGTGGTAAAATAGGGATCAAAAATTTTATCCAGAATTTGTTTTTCAATACCGTGCCCGGTATCCTTAACGGATAATTGAACGTAGGATCCAGGGGTTAACCCCTGAAAATCAGATGTTCCATAAGTTTCCATATGAATCAAGCGTATCTCAAGGAGGCCCCCCTCTTTTTCCATGGCCTGGGCGGCATTGGTGCACAGATTCAAAATCACCTGGTGAATCTGGGTCTGGTCGGCCAATACGGGTCTGCAGCCTGGATCGATATCCAGCCGAATATCAATGGTGGTGGGAATGGATGCCCGAAGAAGAT
>JAHIVS010000217.1 GCA_018816605.1 Pseudomonadota bacterium | reverse complement strand
GACCCCCGATTTTTCAAGGATTGTAAAGGCATTCAGATCCTGCCGAAGGTTGAGGCCCTTGGCATTGACCGGCAGAAAAAACAATTGAGAATCCGGCATCTGAATAACGGCAACCAGGAGGATCTGGCCTATGACTTTTTGGTGATTGCCACCGGCGCCACCCCCTTTCGGCCCCCCATACCCGGTGCAGACCTGCCCCGGGTTTTCACCGTGTCCAATCTTCACAATGCCAAGGATATAAAAGAGATTCTTTCCAAAGGCCGGGTAAAAAAAGCCGTTGTCATCGGAGCCGGAGCCATTGGGATTGAGATGGCCGAAGCCCTCACCGATCTGTGGGGAGTGGACACCACCATTGTCGAGATGGCCGACCAGGTGCTGCCGGCAGCCCTGGGAAAACATCTTTCACAGATTGCAAAAAACCAGCTTGAGCAAAACGGGGTAAAGGTGCTGCTCGCAGAACGGGTATTGCGGATCAACGGCCACCCCACTTCTGGCGTCACTTCCGTTGAGACCTCGGTGGCCAGCCCCGAGGGTGTCCTTGACTGCGATCTGGTGGTCATGTCCGCCGGCGTCCGGCCCAACACCCTTTTTGCAGCACAAGCCGGACTTGCCGTGGGCAGTTCCGGCGCATTGCTGGTGGACCGGCGTATGCGGACCAGCGACCCCCATATTTATGCAGGCGGCGATTGTGTGGAGCTTCGCCACCTGGTGAGCGGTGAAAACATGACCATGCCCCTGGGGTCCCTTGCCAACCGGCAGGGCAGAATCATTGCCAACAATATCCATGGCAGGGCAAGCCAGTTCAAGGGAACCGTGGGCACCTTTTGCATCAAAATATTTGACATGGGAATTGCCACGGCAGGGCTGACAGCCGACCAGGCAAAGGCCGGCGGATTTGATCCTGTCCACGCCATGGTGGCCCAGCATGACCGGGCCCATTTTTATCCAGATTCCCGGATGATGTTCATTACCCTGATCGCAGATGCCAAAACCCGGAAAATACTAGGCATTGAGGCAGCCGGCCACCAGGGAGATGCCATTAAGGCCCGGGTGGATGCCATTGCGCCCTTGTTCCAGACAGGCCTGAATGTGGATGATGTCTGCGTCCTTGAAACAGGCTATGCTCCCCCCTACGCATCGGCCATGGATATCATCAACAATGCCGGAAATGTGCTGGACAATATTCTGGAAAAACGGAACATCCCCATTGATGTGATGGATTTTCTGGAAAAATTTGCCCTCCAAAAAACCCGGGTTCTGGATGTGAGGGATCCCAAAGAGGCCGCACCCTTTGTTGAACGATTTAAAGACCGCTGGATCAATATTCCCCAGCCGGAACTTAGATTACGGATCAATGAGGTGCCCGGGGAAGACACATTGTGCCTGCTCTGCGGAACGGGTGCCAGATCCTATGAGTGCCAGGTGTTGCTGGCCCACAACGGCATCCGCAACACCAGGAACATCCAGGGAGGGTTTGCCATGCTGGCGGCAGCAGCCCCCCAATTTATTAAAACGGCCCGAACCTGAACCCCACCGCTGCCATAAGGAACACCATGGACAGGAAGGCAATGCCCACCTGCATCTTCCAGGTCCACCGCATCCACCGGGGGTAGCTGACCACGGTAAAACTCAACCCGATGAGCAGCAGGGCGTTGGTGGGGAAAACCATGTTGGAAAATCCGTCGCCCATATCAAAGGCAAAGACGGCCGTCTGCCGGGTGAGTCCCACCAGGTCCGCCAGGGGGGCAATGATGGGCATGACCAGAAAGGCCTTGGCCGAAGCAGAGGAAATAAAAAAATTCAGGGCCAGGGTCAACAGATAAATGTAGAAGCCTGCCTGGTAGGGGTTGGTTCCCTCGATGGCCTGGGAAGCGTAGAAGAGAATGGTGTCCATCACATGGCCCCGGGTCATGATGTGGGGCACGCTCATGGCCATGAGGATCAATACAATTCCCGGGAGCATGTTCGAGGCCCCCTGGCCCAGAACCTTGAAAAGCGCCGTCCATTGATAGCCGACAATACGTCCGGCACCGGCACCGCCCAGCAAAAAAAGAAGGGCGACGGTGGGAAAGGCGGCATCCGAAGGGATGGCCGGAACCAGGCCTGCCAGAATCATGAACACAATGGCAACCCCCAGGCAGGCGCCGAACCAGACAGCGGCTTTCATTTTCAGGGGATCTTTTTGCTGCTGGTTTCCCAAAACATTTTCAAGGCTGAACCGTTGCCGGATTCGGGAATCTGCCTCATACACCATGGAGAGTGTGGGGTCTTTTTCAATTTTCCGGGCATACCGGCTCACAAAGGTGTAGCACAGTGCATAGGTGGCCATAAAAAACAGAATCCGGAACCAGGCCCCTGAAAAAAGGGGAAGGCCCGACAATTCCTGGGCCACGGCCACGGTAAACGGATTGGTGACCGCTGCTGCAAATCCGAAACTCAGGGCCAGCATGCTCATCCCAAGGCCTGTCAGAGAATCCCACCCCAGGGCCAGGGACAGGGGAACGATGATCACGATCAGGGGAACCAGGCCTTCATAGACCCCTACAAAGGCTGCCAGAAACATCATGACAAACATGATCACCGCCATGAGCCGGTACTTGTTGTTCCGGAACCGGGCCACTGTGCCCACCAGAAGCGCCTGCATGACGCCCCCCTTTTCCAGGACCGTGAAAGACCCCCCCAAAAAAATCATGAACAGCGACAATACCAGCACCATGAGCCAGTTATCTCCCCAGATCACCTCTATGGGGGCGCAAAACCATCGCCACACGGGATACCCCGCCTCTTCCAGGTATTGAAAAGAATCTGCAACAACCGCCATCCGGCCGTCAATGACAACCCTTTCATAGGCTCCTGCCGGAATCTGGCGGGTTAAAATGCCTGAAAAAACAATGAGCAGCATCAATATGGCAAAGGCGGTGAGAAAGGGTTTGAGCCCTATCTTGAGCATCGAATCTTCCTGGGACGCTTCCGGGTCTGCTTGGATTTCATTCATGGGTATATCCTTTTTCAATTAGAGGTGACAAAACAACTGATAATAAAATCTCAATCCATTGTTCAGATTTTCCAGGGAGACTTTTTCATTCACGCCATGGATGGAGGCAACATCCTTAGGGGTCAGCACCAGAGGGGTAAAGCGTAAAATCTGATCCGTAAGATCCCCGTAGTATTTGGAATCGGTAGAACCGTTGACCAGATAGGGAACGGCCACAACACCCGGATGGGTCTGTGCCAGGACCCTGCGGATCAGCTGGAAACCGGACCCTTCCGGATCACCTGCCGTGATGGGATTGTTGGCCGGCCAGTTGCCCGCATCGCCCAGGCCCAGGTCTTTGTCTTTGAGAACCTGTCTGTGGCGATGGTGTATAAAGTCGATGGTATCTCCGGGAAGAATCCGATGGTTCACCAGGCAGACCGCCCCATTGGGTAAAATATTTTCCTGCTCTCCGGCTTTGAAAACCGTTATGGCCTGGGTGGTCCGGATCAGGCTGTCGGTGGTCTTGTTCCGTGAGAAAACGAACCGGATCAAAGGGGAAAAAAGCCAGAGGTTGGCAAAAATTATCCCCAGACCGAAGGGGACACAGGGAACAAAGCGTTCCAGCATGTTTCTGATCATTGGATCAAGGCGGCTGGGAAAGCGTTTTTTCTCCAGGCGCACGATCCCTCTGGCCAGGCGCCCGATGGCCGTTCCCTGTCGTTCGGGCATGGAAGAATGGCCGCTTGTGCCCCGGGCGGTGATCTTAAAGGTGACGAACCCCTTTTCCGCAAGTCCCACCAGGGCTGCAGGCCGCCCCTTTAAAAAGGCCAGCTGGTCCTTTGCAATCACGCCGCCTTCATCCACAACAAACTCGAAATTCAAATTTTTTTCTTTAAAAACAGCCGCCATATTCCGGGCGCCTTCCACCCCAGAAATTTCCTCATCTCCGCCAAAGGCAAAATAGAGATCCCTGTCCGGCTGCCACCCTTTTTCCAAAAGCCTTTCTGCTGTTTCCATCTGGAAGGCCAGCTGGGATTTGATGTCCAAGGTCCCGCGGCCCCAAAGCACCCCGTCCTTGATATGTCCGCTGAAGGGACCTTGTTCCCAGGTGTCCTTTCCGGCGTCTTCTGCCGGCACCACATCATAATGGGCCAGGAAAAGAACCGGTTTTTTTTGGGTGTTTTTTCCCTTCCAATGATAGATCAGGCCGAAATGACCCAGGACCTGTCGTTCCAATTTTTGGTGAACCAGGGGAAACAGCTGAATGAGCGTTTCCTGGAACTTCACGAACATGGCCGTATCCCGACGGCTGCGGTCGGTCCAGGAAACAGTGGGAATTTGAATTAACAGGGCAAGCTTTCGGGCAAAGGCGTCCTTGTCTGCCATGTCCGGTATGTCCGAGGGTGTCGGGGATTCCGCTGCCAGGGCATATCGTTTTTTCATCCACCGATATCGGACAAAAAGGGTCAGGATCAGTCCGGCGGCGGCCGGAACAAGAAGCATCAGAATCAGGGGCATGGGCATCCTCTATCACATCCTTAAGATTATAATAAAGATCTGCTATAGGACGGGAAATTGCCGGTTGTCAAGGAAAGATTCTTCGACACACAATTCCCGGTAACCCATTCTGCCGTTAGAATGTCAGATGGCTTCCCTGAAAAAGATCCTGCAATTGGCTTTGGCTTCTATGCGTTGAATTTATTGTCTGCATCCACCCAACTCTCAGGGACAGGCGTTTCGATATTGGTCACAATCCTTTTCGAAAATAGGCCCCTCGCTCAAGATAGTAAAACGGAAATAGGCCGTCTCCCTTGGCGACAGCATCTCAGAGGCCGACATCTTTTTCAAGTATCCTCCCGATTTTTTCCATAACCCGACGGGATGCTAGGTTTTCCTTAGTGGTAACCCCATGCACACAGGAGACCTCCGGCTTGATAAAAATCCAGAGCCGTTCTTTTTTAGGTGTTTACAATTTTCCGACAATTTTATCAAACCGACTGTCCATACAGACGCTGATATCTGTTGTTACAAATTTACCCCCCAGAAACAGACTGAAAATCGTAGCCGGTGTTGGGGCGGATTGCGCTTGCTCCATTGTTTCCAGCTTAATTGCTTTGAGGGGCAGCTTTCGTTTAGCGGCTGTTTCAACCAACGATTCTTTAACATGGTATTCCGAATAAGGGCAGCGGTTGGAATAATAGGCAACCATGCCACTTTTTTCAGGGCATTCACCTTTCTTAACGGAGTCGTTAAAACAAGGTCGCTTCTCCGGTCGATTAAAATCCATGGAGATAAGGCTGAAACCTGAAAAACTGCTGTCACAGGTTTCAAACCCCTGTTTCATCAACCATTTGATATCGCACATAAAATGGAATTTTTTCCTACCGACCACAGTCACAAGACCCTCCATTCCATGATGCTTTGCAGCTTCGATTGCCTCTTGCAGCAACGCTTTTCCATGTCCGTTTTGTTTATATTTCCCGGAAACCCAAAAACATCCAATCATCATATAATTGGGGGCGGTCACCGGCACCCATGCTTTTTCAGCCGGGCCGTATTCGATAAAAACTTTGGCGCGTTCATCAAGACGTCTAAAGACATAGCCATTATCAAATTCTCTTTCCAGCCATTGCTTCTTCAAGCCATAGCTTTCTGAGCACTTCTTGTCTGAAAAGGCACAGCAAATATGCTCATCGCCAATGTTCTCTTTTGTCAAAGTGACGTATGCCATTTTTTATTGCTCCTCTACCCAGAATCCTAGCGGCCACATAACATAATGCCGCTGCCTGCTGTCCGGTTAATCCGTGGGCGATGGAAGACCATATGCCAATGCGCGGTTTTCAATTATATCGTTCCCAAATTTAAATTCATATTGCCCGATGTCCCTGAAACCAAATTTTTTATAAAACCCAATGGACTTATTCCGCGTCCACGTATAAAGCCAAAAACGGCCTCCATACCTGATTTTTATTTCTGACAAGAGACCCTTGCCGATGCCGTGGCCTTGAAAAGGTGCGTGAACATACAGTTTTTCAATTTCAAAACCGGTTTCGGCATCTTTAAACTGCGAATCTAAATTTACAAGTGCATACCCTCTAAGATAAATTCCCTGAACACACACCAATACTTTATATCTGGGGTCATGCAATATTTTTTCAAAATGCGCCTTTGTAAACGTTGATAATGCATATTCTGAGTTTTCGGTACGGATTCCATCAATTGAATACGTCTGAATCCACACCGCCAATGAGAGTGCTGCTAAATTGCTGCAATCTGAGTTATTCGCATCCCTGATCATCAGTTTCCCCTATCCAAAAAACGGCTCCAGAACCGAGTGATGCCATCATTCTCCTAAGTCTGTTCCGTGTCCTGGGCCGCCAGCAGCATTCGGATGTCACTGATCTTTTCCCGGGTGGCGATGTACCCTTCTTCGATGGCGTGCTCAACCTGATCATAGTCCAGCATTTTAAGGTCTCCCAGGCGGGGGGTGATGAGGATATCCGGCGGGTTGACCGCAAAATTAACCCGGGTGATACGGTCCTGCATGAGCCCAATGGCAGCATTGATAACCTGCCGGGTACCGGGGGGCGTTGGTTTTTTTTCCTTCTGGAGTTCCAGGCGGTCCCGAATTGTTTTCTCCACAGCTTCATACCGGGCGGCCAGGTTTTTTAAAAATTCATTACGGACCGGAGACGATTTCATTTCAGGAATACTGTCTGTTTTCTGGTGGCGCTTGCGGGATACCAGTTCAGAATCAAGGTTCACGGCAATAACAATGTCCGCACCCATTGCCCGGGCCACGCCAACGGGAACCGGGTCGACCACGCCTCCGTCTATCAGCCACCGGCCCTTGTGGTATACCGGCGCAAAAAGCCCCGGGTAGGACATGGATGCCCGGAGGGCTTTGAGCAGGTCGCCGGAATCCAGAATCACCTGGCCGCCGGAATGCATGTCCGCAGCGACAACCTTTAACGGAATCTCCAGTTCATCAAACTCTTTTTTGTCACTGTGCATGCAGAAAAGTTCCCTGAGTTTTTTATCGCCGTCCAGGAAACCGGGTCTTATGAGGGTCAAGTCTGAAAAGGAGAACATGCTCTCGCCGTCCATTTCAATGACATATTTTTTTAGCTGCTCCAGACCGCCACTGGCAAAGATCGCGCCCACAAAAGCCCCGACACTGCACCCTGCCACAAGATGGATGGAAATCCCCGCATCCTGGAGGGCCTCAATCACCCCGATATGGGCCCACCCCCGGGAGGCCCCGCTCCCCAGCACCAGCCCCATCTTATAGGTTGTCATAGCGTGTGTTCCTTAAACGTGTAGAACCCGCCCTTTTAAAAGGACGGATGTTGGTACCTGCACAGAAGTTGTCTGTTTTAAACCGTCTTGGCCATGAGGCTCCAGAGAACTCCCGCAGCAATGGCCGATCCGATTACCCCGGACACATTGGGTGCCATGGCGTGCATGAGAAGAAAATTGGTGGGATCCTCCCGCTGGCCCACGACCTGAACCACCCGGGCAGAATCGGGAACCGCAGACACGCCGGCAGCTCCCAGCAACGGATTGATTTTGCTCTTTAAAAACAGGTTCATGAATTTTGCAAATAGAACGCCTGCAGCCGTGGCAATGCAAAAAGAGACCGCCCCGAGAACGAAAATCCCCACGGAACTTGCGGTCAGAAACACATCTCCCTGGGTGCTGGCCCCCACGGTTATCCCCAGAAGGATGGTGGCCGTATCAATGAGAGCAGTCCTGGCGGTCACGGCAAGGCGCTCTGTTACCACAGCCTCCTTGAGCACGTTGCCAAAACACAGCATGCCGAGAAGGGGCAGGGCTGCAGGTGCCAGAAAACAGCAGAGCAAAAACGCAACAATGGGAAAAATCATTTTTTCCCTTTTGCTAACCTGTCTGGGTTCTTCCATGCGGATGAGCCGTTCTTTCCTTGTGGTCAGCAGCCGCATGATGGGGGGCTGGATCACGGGAACCAGGGCCATGTAGGAATAGGCGGCCACGGCAATGGGACCGATGAGTTTGGGGGCAAGTTTTGCGGTGAGGAAGATGGCGGTCGGCCCGTCAGCACCGCCGATAATTCCGATGGAAGCCGCTTCATTGGGTGCAAATCCCAGGGCCAGGGCGCCCAGAAAGGTGACAAAAATTCCGGCCTGGGCCGCAGCGCCCAGCAGCATGAGTACCGGTCTTGCCAAAAGGGTTGAAAAATCGGTCATGGCACCGATCCCCAGAAAAACAAGGGGCGGATAAATCCCCTGGGTCACCCCGAAATACAGATAATGCAGGACAGAATTGGTCTCATAGATGCCAAGTCCCAATCCCTTAAAAATGGGGATATTGCCGATGAGCATGCCGAATCCAATGGGAACCAAAAGCAGGGGTTCATAATCCTTGGCAATTCCCAGATAGATAAAGACCATACCGATGACAATCATGATGATATTCCGGTAGTCGCACAAATAAAACCCTGTATTTTGAAAAAATTCTAAAAATAAGCTATCCATGTTATTTCCTCTTGGGTGTCATTATCTTTCAGATTGGGTCTAATATGAAATGGTTTTAATGTACAAATCCTGATTCCAGCAAAAGTATCCCTCTTTGTCCGGATAGATAATGGCAGACTTGAGGAGGATATTTAAATTTGAATGAAAATTTTTCACCCCGCTGATCCGGGCAAGGTTCAATAATCGGGGCAATGAAAAATGATCTTCCATGGTCCGGACCAAAAGAGCGAATTGTTTGGCAATTTCCTTTTGTTCTTCGGTGAAAACCATTATGACAGAAGGTGTTTCCAGGGGGGTGTCCTTTTCCTTGCCTCCGGAAAACCAGTTTTTTATTTTCCGGGGGTTTTCATACAAATCCAACAATTTGTGCAATTGTGAAATCACAAGGGCGAGCACGACAAGACCTGAAAATACAATGGTGATTCCCACCACCGAAATGGCCCATCCATTGTTTGCGTTGATGGCTTCTATTCCGTACAAACCACTACCTCCTTACCCTAAAAAATTGCAGGAACATCAATGTCCTCAATAATTTTTACAAATCCAGCCCTTTGATCAAGATAGCCCTGCCATGCATCCATGATGGCGGCAGCTCCGGGTGTATCCTCCTGAATAAAGGCCAGAAAGGCCCCTCTGGAAACGGCAAAGACCCTCCCGTTCTCAAGGGCTGTCATGGTGGTCTTATAAATTCCCCGGTCGCTTAAAAGCTCCATGGCAATAAAATCCCCGGGTGCATCCAGCACAACGGATCTGCCCTGGTCCATTGCCAGAAGCAAGGCACCCCTTTCCAATAAAAAAAAATACTGGGCCGTTTCTCCTGCCGTGGTAATCACATCCCCTGTGCAAAGTTCCCATTTTTCAAACAGGGGAATGAGCCCTTGAAGGTCTGTTTCTTCCAGAGAATTGAAAACTATCGACTTTTTTAAAACATCTGAAATGCTGCCCATGGCACCCTCGCTGCATGATTTTTTTTTTGCACTGCCCCACCTAAAAGAG
>JAHIVS010000216.1 GCA_018816605.1 Pseudomonadota bacterium | reverse complement strand
CTGCCCACCACCGCCACCATCATGGGCGGCAGATAACTTTCCAGCACCAGGCCGCCCACTGCCTCAGCCACGTTCTCCCCGTGGACAAACAAACGGGGCCGGCAATTTTTAATAAAATAATCCAACTCTGTGGAGGTGATGCGAAAATTAACGGGCACAAAAATAGCCCCCAGCCGGGAACAGGCCAGAAACAGATCCAGAAACTCGGGACAATTGCTGAGCATCACGGCCACCCGATCGCCTTTTTCAATCCCGATGGACTGCAGCCAGCAGCTGGTCCGGTCCGCCCGCCGGCAAAGCATCCGGTAGGAAATGGTCTGCCCCTCAAACAAAATGGCAGGCTTATCGGGTAAAAGTTCTGCCCAGCGCTGGACCCACCAGGCAATGTTCATGGATTTGATCATTTATCCTCTCAAAATACAAATTACGGGTCCATACCACCCGGTAATCAGGGTTTGTTAAGATATCGGTCGATTAGAATTTGTATCTCATTCTTCTGCTTCATCCGCTTTAGTTCTGCATTGATTTTTCCGATAACGGCCGGATGCCGCCCCTTTGTAAAACCGATATACCCCTCCATGACCATTAAGGGGACGGGAAGTATCTTCAGATGGATCATCAACTCATTCTGCCGGGCCACATGAATGCCCACCAGTTTGTCACACGGATAGATGTGGATCCGCCCCCGGACAAGTTTATGGAAGGCAGAGGCATGAAAAGTCGAAGCTTCCTTTGTAAACATAGCACTCTGATCAAACTCCCTTCCATAGGTATATCCCTGCATCACCCCCACCTTCAATCCTTTCAGGTCTTCAAGGCGGGTGTATGTCAATTGCGACTCTTTTTTTACAAAAAACACCAACGGGTTCTCGATAAGCGGATCCGTATAATCAAAGGCCGCCAGTCGCTCTTCTGTTTTATAAAAATTGAACAGCCCGTCAATACTGCCGTTTTTGGCCTCCATATAGGCACGTTTAAAGGGCAGATACACCAGTTCCAGGGGAATACCGGCACGTTGGCACAGTATTTTTACAATTTCAACCTGAATCCCGGCAGGAGTTCCGTTTTCACGATATTCATAGGGCGGGAACTCCGCATACCCCAGGGTGATTCCCCTGGCGGCCGGTATATGAATGAAAAAAAGAACACCCGATATCAGTATGAATACAATTTTTTTCATGGGCCTTTTTCCGGATAAGCGTTTCCCCGTTTAAATTCTTTAACGCGAAGGTCGGATTTGATAAAATGCAACCTGGAATGCTTCCATAAATGTATCCTTTACGAATCCAATTGACCAGTCTTATTTTACCATAAAAAGCCATATTATTCCCATGGGTGTGGCGATAAAAATGGGTCAGTGATTGGGTGATGACCGGCGGGCGTCCGTCCAGCAGATCCTGCAGCTAGGCAATGTTCTGCCGAATAATCTTTGGCCCCCTGTATCAAAGCGTTCCAGGCAGGCCCTGTGCCCGATGATCCGGGCCCCCTCCCTTGGCAGTCCCCCCGTTCCCCGGATATGGTCCCAGTCAGCATGGGTATGCACAATGGTCATTGCACCCTTGTCAGCCATACCTGTTCATTGACTTGTTGTATTTCCATTGGATCGGCCCTGTCTTAAAAAATAACCGGGTCCTTGGGGTTCAGAAGACAGGTGACGTGACAGCCGTCCACCCAGGGGCATTGCTTTCGAATCCGGGCTGCCAGCGCCTGTCCCTGTTGAACCAAATCCCTGGTATCGGCCTTGTTGAACACGACCCTTTTTCCCATGTTTTTTTGGGTGTTTTTAAACAATCCCAGGTCCGATGCCACAAGTGCGGCCAGGTGGTCTGCCAAAATGGCCTCCCCCGGAATCAGCCCAGTAACAGCGGCAAAAAATTCCGGTCTGTGAACGGTTTTGGCATCCATGGGACGGCCCAGGCAGTCCAGGCCGATGCAGCCGATCACCATGTCCGTCCAGGCCGGAATGACCGGCTCATGGTCTGCCGGTGCCTTGACCGGCAGCCTGCGGGACCCGTCGGCCTCGATGAGTATATACTCAAAGGTCTTCTTTTCCCGGACCCGGGCCAGCATCCCCGGTGAAATTCCTTTTAGCTTGCGGCTGGCCGGGTCATATTCCTTTGCCGCCACCACCATCTGACCG
>JAHIVS010000215.1 GCA_018816605.1 Pseudomonadota bacterium | reverse complement strand
GCTTTCAGGCTGATAAGAAACAGGTCTCCCTGGCCGTTTTGAAATGCGTTGATCCGCTTCTTTCGTTCACTGACCGGTGTGGATCCGTCCAGATATTGGTAACGAATTTTTTTTGCATCCAGAAATTTTTGCAGAATGGCAAGGTGGCCGACAAACTGGCTGAAAACAAGCGCTTTATGCTTATTTTCAAGCAACTCTTCCACCATATCCCCAAAAACCTTAAGCTTGGAACTTGTTATATCTGTATCCGGAATAACCAGGGCTGGATTACAGCAAAGCTGCCTTAATTTCGTTAATTCAGCCAGAATTTTCAGGTGTTTTTGGCCGGGTTTATCATCCGCCTTTTCGATATTCTCAATGGCCTTAAGGCGATGGGCCTCATAGAGAAGAGTTTCATCCCGGTTCATTTCCACCTGAAGGGTGATCTCTGTCTTTTCCGGAAGTTCCTTGAGTACCTGGGTTTTCATTCGGCGCAGGATAAAGGGCCGGATCAGTTTTTTCAATCTTCCGGAAGCTTTCCTGTCCTGATCCCGTTCAATGGGAATGGCAAAACAATCCTTAAAATGACCAAAGCTGCCCAGAAGGCCGGGATTAAGAAAATTAAAAAGTGTCCACAACTCATCCAGGTGATTTTCCACAGGCGTTCCGGTCGTGATCATCCTGAATCTGGAATTTAGCTGCATGGCGGCTTTGGAGCGTTTTGTCTTCATGTTTTTTATGGCCTGTGCCTCATCCAGAACAACGGTCTGCCAATCCACACCAGCCAATTTTTCTGCCTCCACCTGGAGAAGACCATAGCTTGAGATCACAAGATCAAATGGCCCCAGATCCTCCAGGAAATGTTGCCGGTCTCCGGAACCAAATACAATGGGATTGAGGGTGGGGGCAAACCGCTGGCACTCCTCCTGCCAATTGGCCATCACCGACAGGGGTGCCACCACAAGGGTCGGGCCGTCGCCGGCATGCAGTAAAATCGCGGCAAGGGCCTGAACCGTTTTACCAAGTCCCATGTCATCTGCCAGGCAGGCCCCCACCTTCCAGTGAGCAAGCTGGGCCAGCCAATTGAAGCCCTCCTTCTGGTAATCCCTGAGACTTGCCTGGAGGGTTCCGGGAAGTTCGGGGTTTATAATCTCTTTGAGTCTTTTGCAATGGGCTTTCCAGGCCGTATCACTTTTCAATGATCCCGCCTGTTGGGTGAGTTCTTCAATGGCAGGGGCTGCCAGGGGAGCAAACCGGAATCCATTTTCATGGGGGGTGGAATAGGCCTTTAGCTCCTCAAGCCGCTCTTTCAGGGAAAGGGTAAGGGCCAGAAATGTACCGTCATCCATGGGGATAAATCGACCTGAGGAGTTCTCGATGAGTTTCAGAAGCTTTGCCAGATCAAGGGTCAGATTCTCGTCAACGGTTAAGGTGCCGGTGGCCTTGAACCATTCCCGATCTTTTACAACACTCAACTTGAAATTGTTAAAGGAGACCTGGGATCTTACCTGCATCTTTTCTCCCTGGGGCCATTCAATCAGGATATTTTCCTTTTGGTTTTTCAGCTCTAAAAGAAGCTCAAGGGCCTCTTCAGGATCTTCCACCCGCCACTGCCCTCCGATTTCCTCAAGGTGATCCAGGGTGGGGCATTGGGCAACCACGGCATGGGATCGTTCTCTTTCAAGGGTCAGATTGCGTATGGCCTGAACTTTTTCCCCTTTGATCTCGGCAAAAACATTGATTCCCCCACGGCCGGGTTTAAAATAGGAACCGGCATCGATAAAGGGTCTTATCAGAATTTCAATCTGAATCCCTCCCTGGCACGGCATCACATGGACATGGGGGGTGGGGTCGGAATCCATCTTTCTGACCTGCCCGCTTCCCCTGGTTGCAAGATCTGAGTTAACAACCACCAGCGATGAGATGGAGGCGATTGCCTGGGATGCCATTTCTTCTGCATGTTCCGGCAGAGTCAGCCCGTTTTCACCCAAAATCCGGGAAATGGTTAAATGTTTGACGGAAAACCGGATCAATTTAAAACGGGACGGGGTTTCCCGGACCATGAGAACACTTTGATCTTCAAAGCTCGGCATGGGGTGCATCCGGACCTTGATTTCTCCATTTTGAATGCGAAAACTGACTTCAGGCTCTCCCATGACAATCTCCACAGGGTTTTCCATGGCATCCTCAAGAAAAACATGGGGATGCCCGGCAAGGGCCTGCAATGCCTTGTCCCCATCAAAGCGATACTCAATCTGGTGATAGGAATACCGATAGCCGCTTCTGAAGGACTCCTCAACAATGGTACTTGCCACCTGTCGGTCCTGATCGGTGAGTCCCTCCATGGTCGAATAATTCTCATACAGGTTTT
>JAHIVS010000214.1 GCA_018816605.1 Pseudomonadota bacterium | reverse complement strand
GAAAAATCAGACCGGTATATGGTTCAGCTTTCGGAAAAGCCGATCGATTAGCAGCGGCATACCCTGATGGTGGGAACGGCAATCGTCCTATCCCCAGTTTTTTCAGCACCTTTTTCCATCCGGCCAATTTCCGGTTCCGGGTTATCCTGGGCTGGGCGGTTTTTTAGGCATCTGATTTTTTGTCTTCAAGAATTTCCCATCTTGTGTACAATGCCTGAACCATGGACTCGGCCCTTTCCAGTTGGGAGCAGATATCGGTCATAAGAGAGGTGTCTTTGATGACATCGGGGTCCTGAATTCTCTGGGTGAGCGTTAAAACCTGTGCTTCTGCTTCAAGGATATTTTCTTCAATATGTTCAAGCTCGTATTTGTCTTTATAGGAGAAGCTGAGTTTTCCCTTTGATGCTTTTTTCTTGGTCTCAGTTTTTTGTGCCCCTGTTTTGGCCGGCTCCAAACTTGCCTCCCTGCTGGCCAGGATCTGGCTGAAATCCTTGTAAAACCGTGTATCCATATTCGGGTCCAGGTAAAGGATTTTATGGCAGACCCTGTCCATGAGGTACCGGTCATGGGAGACAATGATCACAGCCCCGGCAAACTCCCGGATGCTCTGTTCCAGAACCTCCAGTGAAAGAATATCCAGATCATTGGTGGGTTCATCCAATAGGAGGACATCACAGGGTTCGAGCATGAGATTGGCAAGGATGATCCGGGCTTTTTCCCCGCCGGAAAGCCGTTTGATCGGCATGTCCAGCTGGTCAGGCATAAACAGAAATCGTTTGGCCCAGGTGACCACATGGACGGATCTGTCCTTGTAGTTCACACTATCCCCGCCGGCAGGATTTAATGCTTCCCGCAAGGGCATCTCGGGATTTAATTGGGTCCTGTTCTGATCAAAGATGGAGATTCTCAGGTTTTCCGCCCACTTAACCGTTCCTTCATCCGGTTCGATGGTTTTTTTGAGAACGGACAGCAAGGTTGATTTGCCGCTGCCGTTTTCTCCCACCACTCCCAGGCAGACCCCAGGCCCCAGCTCAAAGGTGAGGTTGGAAAATAGTTGTTTGCCCTGAAAGCTTTTTTTCAGGTTGTGTGCCTGGAGCAGTTTTCGGGTCTGCCTGCCGGTGGCGGAAAAATCAAGACCCACTTTGGCGGTCTGACGGTTCCTGTCTTTAAGTGAGGAAAGCTGAGCGCGAAGTTGTTCCGCCTGGTCGATCCGGTATTTTGCCTTGGTGCTTCTGGCTTTTGCACCCTGGTGCAGCCACTCTTCTTCCCTGCGCATTTTGCTGGCAAGGGAGGATTGTTTTTTCAGCTGGGCTGCCAGAAATTTTTCCCGTTCTTTTTCAAACTGAATATATTGGCCCTGGATTTTAAAATAGCCTTGTTCGTAATATTTCCCGATCTCCATGATATTGGCACAGACATTTTCAAGAAAGGTGCGGTCATGGCTGACAACAATAAAGGAAAACAAAGCGGTTTTGAGTATTTTTTCCAGCCAGAGAATTCCGGTGATGTCCAGGTGGTTGGTGGGTTCGTCCAGCAAAAGCAGGTCAGGCTTCATGCAAAGGGCCCGGGTAATGGCAAGGCGCTTGGTCCATCCTCCGGACAGGTGTTTTGCCCTAAGCCGGGTATCGGGAAAATTGCCCTTGCCCAGGGCCTGATTTACCCGCCGATGACGTTCCTTGTCGTCAATGGGCTGATCTTTTATGCTATCGTACAATATGGTTTCAATGGATTTTTCCGGATCAAAGGTGTCTTCCTGGGCAAGATAGACAAAGCGATCGTTCTGACGTACGATCAATTCTCCTTCATCCGGAGCCGTCATTCCATTGATGAGTTTGAGCAGGGTGGATTTTCCGCTGCCGTTCATACCGATGAGACCCAATTGTTCTTTTGCCTTAAAATCAACGGTGAGGTCGCAAAAAAGGGTATCATCTCCATAGGCTTTAGACACTTGATTTAAACTGAACAAAACGGACATAAGTGATATTTTTCTTTGTATGGGGTTACGGAGTGTTCCGGATTTGTTTGAGGACCCGTATCATCTTGATTAAAAAACTAATGGCAAGGGCTAAACTGATGAGCATGATGAAACTGGCAGAAAAAAAAGTCATGATAAAGTTGAAGGGATTGTTAAGGGTATAGGCTGCCTTCATCAGGTCAATGCCAAAGACCAGAAAAAAAATTGAAGCCAGTATCATCAGTACCTGAACAATCCACCACGTATATTTCATCTGATTGTTTTTTCCTTGCCGTAAATAAATATGTTAAGCTAATCTATAAGGTGCTCAAGTCTATCGGGTTCAGCAAAAAAAATCAAATCAAATCCATATTGATTAATTGCAGGCGTATATTATACTTATGACATATAAATTGTGGCAGTTACGGATGGATACCTGGATCTTGGAACCGGGAAACACACTTTTTAAGGAGAATTTGGTGGGAAAAGAAAGAAACGGATGTGTGTCAAGATCATTGGAGACGGGAAAAAGCCTATGAGACTATTATTGGTGGAGGATGATCAAAAAATTGCCCGGTTCATCGAAACAGGCCTTACCTCTTCCGGGTTTGCGGTGGATATTGCCGGAACCGGTATCCAGGGCTTTGATATGGCAGTTGAAGCACCCTATGATACATTGATCATTGATATTATGCTGCCGGCACTGGACGGTTTTTCCCTGATTCAAAAATTGCGGGCCAGCAAAAACAATACCCCCATTATTGTTCTGAGTGCCAGGGGACGTGTGGATGACCGGATCAAAGGACTTGAGGCGGGTGCCGATGATTACCTGACCAAACCCTTTTCCTTTTCGGAACTGCTGGCCCGGGTCCAGGCCCTGATCCGCAGGGCAGGGAATTTAACAGAACCCGTCAGCCTCTCCCATGGGGATTTGTCCGTGGACCTTGTAAAACGGCTTGTAAAAAGGGGGAATACCCCAATAGACCTTCAACCCCTGGAGTTTTCTTTGCTGGAATACCTGCTGCGCAACAAAGAGCGGGTGGTGTCCAAAACCATGATCATGGAGCATGTATGGAACTACAATTTCGATCCCATGACCAACGTGGTGGAAGCCAGAATCTGTCGGTTGCGCGATAAAATTGACAAAGATTATTCTAACAAATTAATTCACACGGTGCGGGGGGCCGGGTATGTCCTTAAAAGCCATGATGCCTGACCTGTTCAAAACCATTGCCTTTCGCTTGACCCTCTGGTACGCCGGGATTTTTTCCGTATCTTCCTGCGTGGCCTTTGCCTTGTTTTATTTTCTGGCAACCCAGACCCTCCAGGAGCAGACCGACCGGGACCTGCTTGAGAAAGCCAGGTATTTTTCCACTATTATTCAACGCAATGGAATCATGGGGGCCAGTAAGCTTGCGGTGATAGAAGCACAGGCAGCCGGGGAAAAAAGGATTTTTTTCAGACTCCTCTATCCAAACGGGGAGGTGTTTGCCTCCTCCCATATGTCCTATTGGGAAGATATCAGTATCGACCAGGGGGTTATTGGTCCCTTGTCACAGACAAAAGGCCATGCGTTTAAAACCTGGATCATAAAACCCCATGAACAGAAAACCAGAGTGTTGTATAGTTTTGTGGCCGCCAATGTGATTCTGCAGACCGGAGTTGCCATGGATTTCCAGTCAAAATTTATCGGGGCATTTAAGACGGTTTTCAGTGTAGCCATGGGGTTTATCATTATTTTTTCTGCTGCTTCCGGGCTCTTTTTGGCAAGAAAGGCCTTGGCCGGTGTAAAAGAGATTACCGGAACCGCCAATGCCATTTCAGGGGCCAACCTTGAAAAAAGAGTCCCTGAAACCGGCAATCGGGACGAACTGGACCTTCTGGCCAACACCTTTAACCGGATGCTGGACAGGATACAGGATCTGGTTAAAAGTATCCGGGAAATGAGTGATAATATTGCCCATGATTTAAAAAGCCCCCTTACCCGAATCAGAGGGTTTGCGGAAATCGCCCTGGTCCACAAGGATGATTTGGACAACTACAGATCAATGGCCGCCAATACCATTG